>NZ_CP017326.1:1200000-1500000 GCF_001761545.1 Weissella soli
GACCGTAGGCGGCAGTGATCATGATCTCTGGTGCCAGCGCAATAATTTCAGCCATCTCCGGCGAACCAGACAACTTCTCCGGTTGTAAGACTTTAATATTTGCTGCCACGGCAGCTGCTTTAACCGGTGACGGTGTCAGCACCCGCTTTCGACCAACTGGTCGATCTGGTTGAGTTAAAACCGCCATCACATCATACGCTGGGTCATCGATCAGCGCTTGTAAAATCCCTACTGAGAACCCTGGGGTGCCCATAAAGACAATTTTTGTAGTCATGTTGTTTTCCTCACTTTAATTGATATGTATGGTGAGTTAACTCACCGTTAAATGAAATTAACTGGATCACGATCAATCGACAACATCGTGCCATGTTTAGCTAACCTTTGCGCGCCCTCTGCGAGCTCCAACAAAGCCTGTTCTAAACCTTCATCATGTTTAAATTTAATCAATACTCGATAATAATACTTATTTTTCAAACGGCGTACCGCCCCACTCGATGGTCCCAAAATCACCGTCTCAGGTGCGATTTTATTTTGCAACCATTTCACGGTTGCATATGCGACTTTAGCCGCTTCAGCTTCCGTCTCATTAGCAAATTTTAACTGAATGGCATAAAAATATGGCGCATAATTCCAGGCGTGTCGTAGTTGCATTTCCGTTTGATAAAATGCTTCATAATTTTGTTCCCGAGCAAGCTGAATGGCATAATGATCAGGATTAAAGGTTTGAATAACGACTTCTCCCGCTTTATCAGCCCGCCCAGCCCGCCCAGCTACTTGGGTCAGGAGTTGAAATGTCTTTTCGCTGGCGCGGTAATCGGGTAAGCCCAACGTTGTGTCGGCGTTTAGTACCCCAACCAACGTCACGTCAGGGAAATCAAGACCCTTGGCAATCATCTGCGTTCCTAAAAGAATATCGGCTTCTTTATCACCGAAGCTTTGCAGCATTTTATCAGTAGCACCTTTTTTGCGAGATGTATCCACATCCATGCGAATCACCCGGGCATCTGGGACGATATCCTGCAAGAGTTCTTCAATTTTTTCAGTACCGGTACCATATGGACTGATCCGCCGTGAGCCACAATTTGCACAAACTTGCGGAATTATTTCATTATAACCACAATAATGACATTCAAGACGGCCCGTCTCCTTGTGAACAGTTAACGCCAAATCACAGTTTTTACAACGCGGTACATATCCACAGTCGCGACACATCATAAAATTAGCATAACCGCGGCGATTTAGCATTAACACGGTCTGTTCATGACGGTCTAACCGATCTTTTAATTTTTCCACGAGCAGTGGTGAAAAATTTTCTTCGCCAGAATTTTGCATGACTTCACGCATATCAACCACCACTGCCTCTGGCAAAGGATTATGTTGGGCGCGCTTGGTTAACCGTAATAACTCATAGACACCCCGTTGTGCCCGGGCCCGACTTTCAAGTGATGGTGTGGCAGAACCTAATACAACGGTCGCGCCATGATAACGGGCGCGCCACAGCGCCACATCACGCGCATGATAACGCGGATTTTCATCTTGTTTATAGGTGGCTTCATGCTCTTCATCGATGATAATCAACCCGATATTCTTTAAAGGTGCAAAGACCGCCGACCGGGCACCCACCACCACGTTCACTTCATCACGCTCCACGCGCCGCCACTCATCATAACGCTCACCATCGGACAAACCTGAATGCATCACCGCCACAGTATCACCAAAGCGTCCCTGTACCCGTCGCACCATTTGCGGTGTGAGCGTAATTTCAGGAACGAGCATCATGGCTGTTTTACCTTGTGAAATTGTCTCAGCAATGGCATGTAAATAAACTTCAGTTTTACCAGAACCGGTAATGCCTTCTAGCAAGAAAGTGTCCGTACCCGCACGCGTCAACGTGGTCGCAATTTTATCATAAGCCAACTGTTGTTCAGCATTGAGCGTCAAAGGTTCTGTTCGTGCCACGGGCTGACTAAGCTGTGGTAATCGATAGGTTTCAATTTCATCGCGTCGTAGCCAACCGGCCGCAGCCGCCGTATTTAAATCAGCCGATGTCACATGAAGCTGTTGCATAACAGCCCGTGCTAATAACACTTTGCCCTGTGCTTGTTGCATCAAAAAGGTGAGGATACGCGCTTTCTTTTTTGCCGTTGCTGGCAATTGTTGTCGCAGTGCCTCATAAAACGATGCTTCTGCTAAAACCTCAATGACCGGGGCAGTTTTCACACGAGCCTGATTTTCGACATGATAACCAACCTGAATGGCTTTACTCATTTGGTAGCGTTTTAAGACCGGCAATAATTCCTCATCAATCTCATCAACGGCAAATGGTACTTCAAAGCGATCTGCAAATAACTGTTGCACGCGTTCATCCGTGACCGCTGTTTGATCAACTAGTTGCAGCGTTTTCGTATATTTTGCCCGCATCACATTTGGGAGCATTGTTTGAAAAACCGAAATTTGAAAGGAAAAATTTTCGGTTGCCAGCCATTGCCCGAGTGCCAACAATTCAGTATTAAGCACCGGTTCAAGTTCAATAATATCATCCACGGCTTTGACTTTAGTCACATCAACGTTCGTTGGTAATGTGTCTAACACAGCCGTGACAAAACCTTGAATCCGCCGATTACCTTTTCCAAAAGGAACCACAATCCGCATCCCTGGTGAGATTAAATCGGTGAATTTTTCTGGCACGCGATAGGTATATGGCTGATTGGTTTGCATCGTTGGGACGTCCACGATTGCTGTTATATAATTCATAAAGACTCCTTTCTAGTCGATGACTTATTTTATATATTAAACTGCTTGTCAAAAATATGACCATCATTACTATTCTACCAGAAAAATGATGGCATCCAAAACGCAGAAATGCCTAGGTCATCAAGATGACCTAGGCATTCGCTTTACGATTAATTATTCTTCAATGACTCCACATCACGAGCAATCATCAATTCTTCATCCGTTGGAATCAAGAAAACCTTCGCCGTTGAATCGGGGGTAGACAATTCAGTTTCCTCACCACGAACCTTATTGGCTTCAGCATCCATCTTAATACCCATGAAGTTTAGCTTTTCAATAATATGCTCACGTTGCGGATCTGAATTTTCACCAATTCCGGCCGTGAAGACAATGGCATCGACGCCACCAAGTTCAACAATGTATTGACCGATGTAGCGTAACACGCGGTTTTCCCACATTTCAACGGCCAATTTAGCATGTTTATTAGTATCTTCAACGGCCAACAAATCACGCATATCTGGTGACAAAGTTGAAATCCCTAGCATACCTGACTTCTTGTTCAAGATATCTAGCATTTCTTCATTTGACAAGTTTTCCTTCTCTTGAATGTAATAAATCAAAGAAGGATCAACATCACCGACACGGGTTGACATCATCACACCTGCCAATGGCGTGAAGCCCATTGACGTATCTAATGACTTACCATCCTTGATGGCCGTAATTGAAGCACCGGCACCCAAGTGCAATGTGATTAGCTTCAATTCTTCCAATGGCTTACCCATCAGTTCAGCAGCGCGTTGGGCTACATAGCGATGTGATGTGCCATGAGCCCCATACTTACGGGCACCATAACGCGTGTAATATTGGTATGGCAATGGGTAAAGGTAGTTAACCTCAGGCATTGTTTGATGGAAGGCGGTGTCAAAGACCGCAACTGATAGGGCATCTGGCAACAATTTCTTGAATGCGCGAATTCCAGTAGCGTTAGCTGGATTGTGCAATGGTGCATAAGCTGCCAAGCGATCAATCTTGTTTAGCACTTCATCGTCGACAATAACTGAATGGTTAAAGAACTCACCACCCGCGACGACACGGTGACCAACACCTGTAATTTCATGCAAGTCTGCAATCACGTTGTGTTCCTTCATTTGTTCCAACATGTAGTTAATGCCTACTTCATGATCGGCAATATTAACGATAGTTTCAAACTTTTCGCCATTGAACTTCAATGTGAAAATTGAATCTGGCAAACCGATGCGTTCGATTTGTCCCTTCGCAATTACCGTCTCTTCAGGCATTTCGATAAGTTGGAACTTCAATGATGAAGAACCTGCGTTGATTGCCATTGTTTTAGCCATGTTTCCTAAATCTCCTTCAATTTGTGGCAAAATACATTTGCGGATGCACCGGCGCCTGTATGAACCAAATTATAGTCTATTCTATCACGATTTCTAGTTTCTGAACTATTTGCGCAACCTAAGGCATCAATCCTGGGGCATCTTCAGATGATTGTCTTGCATCCATGTTGAAAATTCACTAATGAATTGTGCGTTTGCTGCTTTATTCGCCACCTCAGGAATTTGCCCTAACATCACCGGTTCTGCTTGGGTTGCCTGCGCCCCAGCACGTTGCAAAATCAGCAAGACTTTAGCGACTGCTGGATCAACAAACAGCTTATCTGGAAAACGCAGCATCCCTTGAAGGTAGACTTCATCAGACTGTAGATATCCGAGCAATTGCTTAGCCTGATCGCTTTCAAATAGGTTAGCTGGGGCCACAAAAATTCCTAATCCGCCTGGGATCAATTGACGCATCCCCTGTTCAATCAGAAGATGGTGCGCAAAGGTTTTCTCAGGTGCAGCATTGACTTGATAATGCGCTACTTCGTCCTTAGGATAATAGCCAACTGGCAAATCGCTAATTAACAAATCTGTGGTGCTTTGGGCGGTCAATGCCACCGCATCACCGAGTTCTAATTGCCAGTCATACCCAAGTAAGGCCGCTAGACCACTCGCTACTGTCAATAAGGTATCATCGTTATCATAACCAATTACCGTCGTCGTGATCGCGGCCGTTGCCAATACTTGCGACACGGTAGCCACAAGGTTGCCGCTACCGATGGCAACATCTGTCAGCCGTACACGATCGTGCCCTATCGCAAATTGTTCAGCAATATATCCGACCCACATGCCGATCGCATCTGGTGTGACTTGGTAGTTTGCTGGCAACCCGTCAGTTTGCATAACTGATACTAAGAGAAACTGTAAGACTTGCCTTTTTGAGGCTACTGCCAGGTCTTGAAACGCACTGGCAGCAATGAGCGCGTGAATCTGACCTTGCATCTCACCAGACAAACTCGCAAAATCAACATCCTCTTGATCTAACATGACCGAAAATAGGATGATCGTAGCTTCAATGGTCGAGATATCTAATTCTGCGGCAATCAATTTAATTGCTTGTTGCAACTGATTGGTGGCAGTTGTAATTTCTTCATACATGATTAAGATCCTAATTTCCATCGTATTTTCATGTTTCACGATAGCACAAATCTAACATTTTCTCACTCTTTTCCCGCCATTTTTTGTTGCAGCAACCGTTCACGAAAGGCATAGTATCTGATTTCACTTTGAATGATTTTGGCACGCTGATTCTCTTGATTGATCCAACTGAGATAGATTAACGAAAACGTGATCATGGCCAGCATCGCAGAAATCGCCGCGCTACCGCTCCGCTGCCAACGAAATTTTTCTTGCATATGCCTTTCCTCGTAGTAAACCATTTTGTGGTGCCTGGACAACCATCTGAAAATGGTCGTCGTCTAATTTTGTAATGTGAAAAGCCTCCGCACCCACAAAGATAGCCATATAACCGCCATTTGGCGTACTGACATATAATGTTTTTGACGGTGTTTTACCCGTTAAGTAATATTTTTCTCCCGCTTGATTAACAAAAAACAGCCAGTCATATGGCTTGCTATTCTGAATTCCGACAAGATGGTAATCTGTCATTTTCAGTTCAAAATCAGCAGCTAATTGATCCACTCTAATTTGAAAAGCCTGATCTGCCATATGCATCGCATGCACCTTCATCAATCGCATCCCCATGCCCACTGTCAACGTGACTAGACTGATCACAAAAATTGCTGCTAGCGTTTCAATTAATGTGAATGCCTCTTGCCTAGTGGGCTTCTTGCCATGCCAAATAGGCGCTTTTTGTGGCATCATAGTCCTTCCGTTGGTTCTCCAAATCTTGACGCAGTGTTGCTTGACGCTCCATGTCATGAGCAAATCCTCCGACAAATAAACCCGTGCCCGAAGCCACAATCAACATTGCGACAATTGCATCTAACAATACGAAGCCCGCTCGTTTATTTGATGGTGTACTCGCTCCAACCGAATTGAAATACAATTTGC
Organism: Weissella soli; assembly: GCF_001761545.1. Taxonomy (NCBI): domain Bacteria; kingdom Bacillati; phylum Bacillota; class Bacilli; order Lactobacillales; family Lactobacillaceae; genus Weissella; species Weissella soli. Next base: position 1,206,147 of record NZ_CP017326.1, read on the forward strand.
TTACCATGTCCCACCTCATCTTTTAAATAAATCGTTCCTGGATGAATTTTGTGATGATGATAGCCCACTGCATTCTTGTAATAATGCCAGTTAGCCGGCAACCTAACTTGGACACCATTCACCGTCAGCGTGCGATCAGAAGTGCCCCCATCGATGAGTCCTTCGATGTCTTTTGTATTATACAAAATCTGTTCATCAATGGCTTGATTGAAACTCGCACGAAATTCATCCCAATGATCCCGATTAACCGGCAATGGAAAATAAGCCACCGTTGTTAACAAGCTACCCATAATCCCTAATACCGGGACTGATTCAATCAAAGTGAAACCTGGACGCTGGCTATGACTTACGCACATACGCCTTGCCCTGCGCATCAACTGAGATCTTCAACGTAATACAACGCTGATACTGCACGGCTGACAAGTAGCCGGCTTGCTCTAGATTAAAGATATTGTATGTCACATCATCTGGATGTTCCGAAGCATACATATCGGCCTGTGCCTGGACAGTATGCACCATGGCCTCGGCTTGATTTTCATTAGCGACTTCTTTTATTTTCGAGACGTTCGGCACAACTAGCAATAAGATCAACCCGATAATGAAAATAGAAGTCATGATTTCAATCAATGTGAAACCCGCACGCACATTCAACGTTTTAAAATCTTTTAGTTTATTTTTTACCATGATTCAACTTTCCCCATACTGCTATACATCGGTAACAACATCTTTGCGTACATATAAATCACTAATCCACCAATAATACAAAACGCCACCGGTTGAATCATCGTTAAGCCACGCTGCACCAGTCGGTTAAATTCATCTAATTTATGCCGTGATAACCGTTCCATATCACGGCCAACCGCTTCTTGCGGTTTGCCTACCTGAAACAAGACTTCGCATTCATTCGGCAATAATGGCATGTTACGGACAAAACCACAGACATCATGACCACCTTCTAAGGCATTTTGCGCCTTGCTCGCTAGGTTGCCCACGAGGGTGCGCTGATTGATACCAGCTAATCTTTGAACAACTGTAGACATACTTACCCCAGACTGTAACAACAACCCTAGGTGCAAACAGATGTAATACCCCATGAGACTTTGTAGGCCGCGACTAATACCTGGAATTTTCATCAGCCACAAAAACCGTTCAAAAACGCTCAACCTGACCATGTAGCGTATCGCTAACCCAATAATGACGACACTTACACTGGCCCCAAGTACAATGACACCCATTTCCATGGTGGACAGGTGGTGTTTGACGGTTGGCTCTCCCGTTAAAGAAACCATTTGTGGCATCAAAAAACGCGCCATAAAGATGCCCATGCCAACCACCATGGTTAGTAAAATGGCTGGATAAACCAATAGGCCTTGGCATTGTTGAATCTGTTGTGACCGTTCATATTCATGCTTACCAATTTCGCTCAAGACCCCTTTTAAATTACCATGCAATTGAACCAAGCTCAGTTGCATCAAAATAACTTTTGAGACATATGGCTGTATGGCACTAGCCATTGTACTTCCCTGGTTAAGCTGTACTGAGATGGCTTGAATATCGCCTTGCTGCTTTGGCACAATTTTTTCTAGTACCGCTAACGCTTCCTTCAGGCCATAACCACTATCAATTAAATCACCTAATGTTTCAAAAAACTGCACTTGTATTCTTCGTGACCACCGTTTACGCTTCCACACGATCAATCATCTCCTCAATCGCTACTTTTGTTAGAAACCGAAAATCTACTAAACTACCCGCGTCATCTGCCCGGATTGATTGGTTACCGATCCCGGACAAGACATGTTTCAATACCTCCGGATCAATCCCAAACGACAACATACGATACCAAATCCCCACCATTGAGGTGGCATGCACGGTACTGATAATGAGGTGACCGCTCAAGGCCGCCTCAACCACAATGCGCGCCGTATCTGCATCACGGATTTCACCCACAATCATGATATCTGGGTGATGTCGCAGTGCTAGTTTTAACAGACTGGCATAGGACATACCTGCAAAATCATTCACTTGCAATTGTAGAAATCGATCAGTCGCAATCTCTACTGGATCTTCAATGGTCAACACAAATTTATGATGCGCAACTTTTTGCGCGACATAGTACATTGTTGTTGTCTTACCAGACCCCATCGCTCCGCTTAACAAGATCAACCCATTATGTGAAATGACCGTTTGGTAAAACCGTTCCACGGCCCCTTCGTCAGTCCATCTGAGTGTAATATCTTGTGCTTCATAAATAAAACGAACGACTAAGGACTGTCGATTTAAAAAGTCACCAACAGATGAGATCCGACAATGCACAACGCGTTGGTCGATCACATACCGCATCCTTCCTAACTGTGGTCGTCGTGCATCGGAGATATCCATCTCACTACGATACTTGACATGCTGGATTAAGTGATTCCCTTCCTGGAGTGACACATCTTTTAAATGATGTAATTTTGTCCCCGCGACATACCTGACAACAAAGCCTAATTGCGTAGGTAATACATACAAATCGCTCGCATTCGCTGCAACACAAATTTTAACCAACTCATCAAATTGTTTTACGACTGCCATCACACACCTCCAAACAAAAGAATGCGCTGTCAATCATTAATGTCCAAAATAAATACGCGCTGTTTTAATAGACGTTGCCATGGTGATGATGGGCTGCACATCGATCGTAATTGCAGCCACACGTTATCGACAGCAGTCTTTCAACACAAAAAAACGTGTACACCAAAGTCGTGTACACGTCATGCTTATATTTAATTAACCGATGGCTAAAATGATAAAGTTCAACAAGAAGAACAATGTCACTACCCAAAGAATTGGACTGATCTCATTAAATTTCCGCTTAGCGGCCTTAATGACAATGAAGAAGATAAAGCCAGCTGCGATACCATACGAAATTGAGTATGAAAACGCCATGAAGGCTGAAGTAAAGAATGCTGGAATCGCAATTTCAATGTCATCCCAGTTAATTTGCTTAAATTCACCCATCATCATGATACCTACAATAACCAAAATCGGTGCGGTAGCGGCAGATGGAATGACATTCACAAATGGTGCAAAGATGATTGAAACTAAGAACCCTAGCGCAACCACAACTGAAGTTAATCCAGTACGACCACCGGCCTTGATTCCTGAGGCCGATTCGATAAACGTGGTTGTGTTTGAAGTACCCAAGATACCAGCAAACATCGTTGCGAAAGTATCTGCAACCAAACCACGATCCATCTTTGACTTAAAGCCCTTACCTTCATAAAACTCTTTTTGATCAGCTTCTGAGAAAATACCAGTGGTCAAACCAGTACCAATAAATGTACCAATGGCATCAAACAAGCCTGAAAGTCCCATTGAGAAGACTGTCAAAATCACGACCAGGATATTCTTAGGTGTGGTAAACATTGACCACAGGCCATCCTTACCCAAGGCTTGCCCAAAAATCTGACCAAAATCAGTAAACATGGCATTGAATGATGAACTCCACTCAATATGCGTGCTTGTCACTCCCATGGGAATCCCAATCAACGTTGTCGCGATGACGGCAATCAAGAAAGCACCCCGCACTTGGAAAACCACCAACAAGACCAAGATAACGAGACTAATCAAAGCCAAGACAACAGCTGGTGTGTTGAAAGTTGCAATTTCAGGTGTTACCCCACCATTACCAACCATACTTGAAATCTTTGCGGCCCCTTGCCCATGAAAGGCTTGGTTATTCAATGAGATGATGTTGTCTGGATCAATCAAAAAATTCAAGAAACCGGCATTTTTCAAACCGATATAAGCAATGAACAATCCGATACCCGCTGCAATGGCATGCTTCAATTGATCAGGAATCCCCTTCACAATCATTGAACGCACCTTAGTCAAAGTGATAATGACATCAACCAAGCCAACCAAGAAAACCATTCCCAAGGCTTGTTGCCATGTAAAGCCAAGTCCAAAAACAATCGTGTAAGTGAACATCGCTTGCATACCAATTGAAGGTGCTAATGCATATGGCAAATTAGCAAACAACCCCATAATCAACGTACCAATGACCGCCGTCAAGATCGTTGCTAGGAAGACCCCTTGTGAAGGCATTCCCGTCATCGATAGCACGGCTGGGTTGAGGAAGATAATGTAAGCCATTGCAACGAAGGTTGTTAGCCCAGCAATGACTTCCGTACGCGCTGTCGTATGGTTCTCTGACAACTTAAAAAAACGCTCTAACATAAGACAAAAAACTCCTTAAAATATTCAGAATTTCAAATAGTTTCTATCGTCACTATGCTGCCAGAATAAGTGCATCCATTATTACGAAATACCCATAAAAATGAAAAACGACGCTTCTAAAAAGATAGAAGGCGTCGTCAAAAAGTAAAACCCATGACAGGCTTTATTTTTTTGAGTCTGTGGCAAAACACGTTAACGACCCTAAATAAATTCAATGTTAAAACTATAGGTTTATTTGCAATTAAAGTCAAGGGGAAAAGGATGAGAATTTAGTTAGGGTTGCAACGTTGAGATGTCCCAAACACCGGCTATCAATAATTGATTCCATAGCTCATCCATTGAACGACCACTGCTTACCACATACCCTGATTGGTTTCCTGGGTGATAAAAGACACGCCACTCAGGTTTGATGTGCCAGTGGTTTTGAATCTTGTCAATTTGTGCACTATTGAATGGCAATAGAATGGCTTGTTGGACTTCACGGACTGGCGCTAAAGCCTGCCCCACTAGCGCCCGCAGATGATTTTCATAAACTGAAATATTCGCGGTTGTCGAATAGAGCACCGTGTTATCATCCAAGCCTGCCAAGACATCCCGCACATAAAGATTACCGGTATCGCTATACAAAAAAGCGACGGTATAAGCGCCGACAGACGCAATATTTTGACCAATTTGCGCGACGGTATCATTGACTGCCTCGACCACATCTGCCGATAATTGGTCCGTACTAGACCACAGCACCGGCGCGAGCTGATCGACTGATTTGCGATAATTGATGGGATAAATCACAACTTCACCCTGGGCATCGCGCACCGCAGTGACGATTAACTCGGTTACATCATCTAGCCAACTCTCGACTAGGATGGTGCCCCCATCAATCAATGGTGCAACCAGGCCTAAATCATATTCGCCACGCAAGATCACCCGCGATGAATGGGGCCCATGTTTAAAAATCGGCTTCACAACCACCGGATAACCTAACTGATGCGCATTGATCGAAATCTCTTCTAATGAAGTAGCTAATGCATATGGCAAAATGTTGACACTGCTGGCTTCTAAGAAGGCTCTTGAAATGGCATGATCATCGGTCATTTCCAACAAATTGATCCCTTGTGGCAACGACAAGTCAGCTATTTTTTGGATCATCTCTAAAGTCAGCCATGTATTCGCGTAGGTAATGACACTCGAAATGCCAACAAAAGTTGCCCACTCATCAGCACCATGAAATTGATAATCCGCCTCACTTGGCGTGATTGGCTCAATTTTATCGGTATATGTGGCTACGGTATAGCCCAAGTTGTGAGCAGTCTGAATCAAATAGTGACTACTACTACGATCACCTAAAATTCCAATAACACTGCCTGGTAATAATTCTAAACTCATATTTTTCTTTTCCTATTTGTCGTATTGCTCAAGTTTGTATACCGCAATAATATTTAATAACTTCTTAGCATAGTCCGGGTCAGTGGCATAACCACCACTCACCAAGCCGGCGACGGCTGTTTCAACTGAATCAGCGTAAATCACCGTCTGATAACGCTGCGGTTTGTCGGTCGTCCCATTGGTCAGTAAAATTGCGTGATCGACCATTGATGCTTGAAAATCATCATACACCCGAAAATTAGCATCCACTGTGATCCATTGTCCGTTCACATATTCCTTTGTAGGCAAAGTCACACTGCGCATCCCCACAGCTGCCTTCACGCCAAAGAAATTATTGTAGCGAAAGGCTAATTCTGAACGACCCCAATCAGATTCCAAAGCTGCTTGAGCAATTGAAATGGACGCCCGGAGATGATAGCGTTGTTGAATTGATTGTGCTTCAGGTGCAAGCCGCTGGATAAACTGCTCACGCGTGAGTTTATTCAGTGCCAAACTAGTCGGCGTATTAGTTGCTTGGGATGTCGGATTGACTTTGATATCACTCAGATAGCTAGCTAATCCCAGTACTAACACTACTGTAATTATAAACCTTCCCCGCCGTAACTTGCCACGATAGACAAAGAAACGCAATGGCCGCCACTTCTTCAGGCGCTTGAAAAAAACGGTCAGGTTTTTTTTGCGCCGTTGCTTGGCCATTGCGTTTCTCCTATTCTTGAATTAATGCACCATGATCCATTTCTAGTAGTCCGTTAAATCGTGCAGATGAATTCATTAACTCAGCTAAAGTACCAGATAACATAATCGTTTGATTTTCGATAAATATAATCTTATCAACTAATTCAATTCCTGTTAAGTGATGTGTGACCCAAATCACTGTTTTTTCTGCAAGCACTTCAAAAATAATTTCTAACACCGCCCGTTCTGTAATCGGATCAAGCCCAACCGTGGGCTCATCCAGAATAACGATTGGGGCATCTTGCAGTAAGATTCGGGCTAAGGCAAACCGTTGTTGTTCACCACCTGAAAAGCGTTGACCCATTTCTGTCATTGGTGTATTCAAACCCTCAGGTAAGCTTTCAACCAGATGCGTTAAGCGTACTTTTCGCAATGCTGTCCATAATTCTTCATCCGTGGCTTGTAAATTGCCTAACCGTAGGTTATTTGCGACCGAACTAGCAAAAAGGTATGGATGTTGATCCAAAACAGCTAGATACCGTGCACGATTAGCCAACAATGCTGCCGGCGACACACCACCAATTGAAATAGACCCTGCTTGCGGTATTTCATCCCCTAACAAGAGCTTGAGTAAAGTTGTCTTACCCGCACCAGATTGGCCCAGAATTGCCAACTTCTGCTGGGCTGGAATCGCTAATGAAATATTGGTTAACACATTTTGATCATCTTCATAAGCAAAGCTCAACGCGTTTATCTGGATATCATATTGGGTTAAGGTTGGCTGCTGAACTGGCTCTGCAACCTGAACCGCGTCAGTTGAATAGTGATTTAACCGTTCAATGGAATCTTGATAACGTGGCAATTCCTCTGCACCAGTAGCAATACTTATGAAGGCATCACTCATGGGGAAAATGGCTAAAGCAAAGGCAGCCACCCAATTCACGCCAAATGACGTATCGCCAAACCGGACATCTGCAAACCACAACAGCAATAGCGCCGCTAGACCAATCACAAGTTCACTTAAGAAAGTCCGCCACCAAGTAAAATGTTTCTGCCGTCGTGTCAGCATCCAAATATCACTTAAATGTTGCTTTTCTTGGGCGATCAGCTCTGCCGTCCGTCCTGCTAAAATCCAGTCTTCCAGCCCCATGACCGCATCAGTAACTCGGGTATACATGTTGGCCTCAAGTTGCTTTTTTTGGTAGTCTCTGGCACCGTTAACAGCCAGGGTAACTAGGGGAGCTAGCACGGTAATCATGCCAATTAAAATTAATAAATAAAGACCGACAAAAGGATTGAAAATGCCCACGCCAACTGTAATGAACAGGTATAGGACAAAGCCAATGATCGTCGGAAAAACGAGTCTTAGATAAAAGTTTTCAATCTTATCTAAGTCATTAGCCAAAACATTCAACATATCGCCGGTCTGCGTCTTGGCATAGATTGACTTGGTATTGGCCTCAACTAATTGAAAGAGCCGCTTACGGAATTTTGAGACAATCCGTAGTACCCAGTTATGTGAGACCAGCCGTTCAGCATAGCGAAAACTAGGGCGCCCAATACCAAACGCACGGGTCAACACGATGGGCACGTATACCATCAAGATATTTTCCGGCCGTTGGGCTGATCTTGAAATTAAAAATCCTGATGTAAACATCAATGCCCCGCCGCTAAAAACCGTCATGAAGCCTAGGAACACGATGAGTGCCAGTAACCCTTTATAGGTTTTGAGGTACGGAATGACCCAGGAGTCAGTTCGGATTAACTTTTTAAGATTTTGCATCCGTCACACCTCGCATGGCTTTCTCTAATTCAACAAAGTAACTATCGTGGGCATACAAGTCACTTAAAGTGCCTTGTTCAACAATCTTCCCTTGGCGCATCACCACAATCCAGTCCATTTGTTTCAACCAATGCAACCGATGCGTGGCAAAGAACACTAATTTATGCTCAAACAATGGTAACATTTTCTCCTTAAGCAAGGCTTCCGTTTCAATATCTAGATGTGCCGTTGGTTCATCTAGGAGTAAAATGCGCCGTTGGTCATCCAATAAAATGCGCGCTAAGCCTAAACGTTGCGCCTGGCCACCAGAGACTTGCAAAGCTCCTTCACCGATGATCGTATCTAACCGGCTTGGCAATTGTTCAAACCACGTCATTAGGCCCACCGTTTGCAGGGCTTGCACTAATTGGTCGTCGGTGGCAGTTTGTGAATAGAAACAAAGGTTATCCCGCAATGTCGCATGAAAAATATACGGTTTTTGCGGTAATGTCATGACATTGATTTGCCACCCTTGGTCTCGCAAATGAGCCACGGGCGCTTGATTAATTTGAATTGATCCTGAACCAACATTAAAGCCTCCCAGTAAGTTCAACAACGTTGACTTGCCGGAACCAGATTCCCCAATTAATGCTACTTTTTGGTAGCCCTTAACGCTAAGATTAATATCTGCCAATGTGGCGTGGGCTGCATTTCCATACGTGAAATTGACATCCTGCAACGTCAACTGGTCCTGTTGCTGCCAACCCGCTGGTAAAGCAATCTGACTCGTGGGAGCAATCGTTGTTTGGTCCAATAAATTTAAGATATCGGCCAATGAATTTTTACCATTCAGTGTCGCATGGTAATCATTGGCAAAATTACGAATTGGCAAAAAATACTCGGGTGCTAACACTAACATCGTTAGGGCCGGTAATAAACTAATTTGGCCATCTAATAATGATAAACCTAAGAACACGGCGACAATGGCAATTGATAACGTTGTAAAAAAGTCTAGCGCAAAAGTCGATAGAATCGCAATTTTTAAAGTATTGACGACCGCGACACGATGCTGCTCACTCACCTCAAAAATATTATCAGCATATTTTTTGGATAATCCTAATTGTTTTAAGGTTGTCAAACCACGCATTGAATCAATAAAGTGATTGGAAAGCTGATTAAACGTTTCGTATTCACGATCAGCCTTACCTTGTGCTGCTAACCCCAAAATAATCATGAATAAGACAATCACTGGATAAATAAACAATAGAAAGGTAGCCTGCTCCCAGTGAATCGTATAGAGATAGGCCAAAATAATCCATGGAATCACCATCATATCCACCGTCTTAATTAAGACCAAACTGATATAATCATGGACCTTAGTAAGACCTTCTAATAGCAAGGTCACCGACTTACCAGTTCCCTCGCTCGCAATGACTTGTGGTCCAAGAGTGGTATATTTTGTCAGCAACGCCTGTTGTAGTTGTTGCGTGACGCGGTCAGCAAACGGCGTGAGTACATATTCTTTGGCCACCGTCATCAACTGACGTACGACATATGCCAAAGCAAAAATAATGATGAGATTAGTGATAGTTGCAAAGGGTTTACCCTGCCATAATGCAACAATCGTCCGGCTCAAAAAACGTCCTTGACCAATAATGGCGAATCCCTGGATACCAGCCAGCAGGGTCAACCAGACCAAGACTTGCCGCGCCCCTGAAAATTTAAAAATACGTTTATCCAACATAATATTTTATTCCTTTTAATATATTCTATATGTATCAAAAAAAGCGAGCTGCCTCGCTTTTTTTGCAAATTTAGTGTTCTTCACCAACTTTGATACGCTTACTAAATACCCAGAAACTCCAGATTTGATAAGCCAAAACCATTGGGACCACTGTTAATGCAATAATCGACATCCAACCTAATGTATAGGCTGACGAAGTTGCATTTTTAAGTAAAATACTGTGAACTGGATTGTTGGCGACCATGACCCGTGGGAACAACCCAACGAATAAGAGCGTCACCAATGAAACGATTGTCAACCCGACTGAGATAAATGCAGTTACCTGTTTATCTTTGAGGGCGGCGAACCATCCAATCAATGATAGGACCACAATGAGCGCCAACAAGGCCAATGTCAGTAAGAATTTAGTTTGGAAGAAGTCCGTGTAGAAATACAAGCCCACCGCAAATGCGACCTCACCAACTAACAATACGGGATACAATACTTTCACTTGCCGTTCAACTGTGTCGTGCATGGCACTTTTTTCAATCTTCAACTTCAAGTAGTTTAACCCATGTAAGTATGATAACAATGCTAATGCAATACCACCAATCAATGAAAATGGATTAATGTAGTCGAAGAATGTGGCACTCACATCGCCAGCCGCATCAATTGGCATGCCCTTAACAACATCTGAGAAGAGGATCCCAAACATGAAGGGCAACAATAATGAGGTTACCGCCGTCACCGTGGTCCACAAATTACGATACTTCGAAGTCAACATGTGCTCACGAAATTCAAAGGACACCCCACGGTAAATCAGGCCCATCAAAATAAATAGCAACACCAGATAGAAACCTGAGAACAACGAAGCATACCAGAATGGAATTGCCGCGAACATGGCACCACCCGCTGTAATCAACCATACCTCGTTACCATCCCAGTGGGGACCGATTGACTGATATAAGGCTTCAACATCTTCTTCATTCTTGGCCACTGACTTAAATGCCATACCAACCCCAAAGTCAAAGCCTTCTAGGAAGAAAAATCCTGCGAACAAGACAGCTTCAAGCACAAACCATAAAAGTTGTAAGTTAGTCATTATTTATCCTCCTTCTTTGATTGATCGAATGCTTCGGCTGAAAATGGATCAACCAACGCCTTTTCCTCAGTTGATTCTTCGCTCTTTGGGAAAGCCAGGAGGACTCGCCGAGAAAGGAAAATCATAATGCCACCCAGCGTAGCAAAAGTAGCAAAGTAAAGGATATTTGAAATCAACAATGACGTAGTTGATACATTTGGTGACACTGCATCTGCAATTGTTAATACGCCATAAACAACCCATGGATAACGACCCAACTCCGTAATCAACCAACCAGCGGTAATCGCTGCAAATGGTAGGAAGGTAGCAACGCCGTATACCCACAATACAATGCGTAGTTTAGGATTCATCAAATCTAGCTTGCTCTTCTTACGTGTAAACCAAAGCGCAACCACTGCCATCAGCCCAAAGACCCCAGCTGACACCGCCATCACTCGGAATGCATAGAATAAAGTATTTGCTGGTACGAAATAATTCATATTCTTACCAAACTTCTTGTCATACTTAGCATGCAATTCTTTGTTAATTTCTGAAGTACCGTCGTTTTCACCCTTGATATCATGGTGCGCCAAAATAGAAAGAACATATGGGATATCCAAAGACCACTCAACTTTGTGCGTCTTTGGGTTTGTATATGACACAATCGACCATGGCTCTTGTTCGTTCTTACCACCGATTTTCTTTTCGATACCTTCCATGGCCGCAAACTTCATGGGTTGGTCAAATTGCACAGCGTAGGCATGTTGGTCTCCGGTGAAACCAAGACCTAGTGTTCCGAATAACCCAACAACCGCGGCAATCCGAATTGACGCTTTAAAGAACTCAACATCCTTGTACTTACGGAGCAAAGCAAACGCCGACATTCCCATGACGACGAAACTCCCCGCAATGAAAGTACTAAAGAAGACGTGTGGAAATTCGATCCACAGTTGATGATTTTTCAACAATGCTGGGAGATCAACCAATACAAACCGGTTAAATTTGTGATCCACCTTGAACCCGACCGGATTTTGCATAAATGAATTGGCGGCCAAAATCCAAAGTGATGAAAAGGCTGACCCAATTGAAGTGATCCAAATAAAAGCTAAGTGCAGCTTCTTTGAAAAACGATCCCAACCAAATATCCACAAGCCCAGGAATGTTGATTCCATAAAGAACGCAACTAAAGCTTCAATCGCTAAGGCAGGCCCAAAAATGTCACCGACATAACGAGAGTAACGGGACCAATTCATTCCAAATTGGAATTCTTGAATAATACCAGTAACAACCCCGACCGCGAAGCTAAGCAAGAAAATCTTGCCCCAAAACATGGTCATACGTTTATATAATTCGTCCTTCTTTACCACATAGAATGTTTCCATGATGGCAACAATTAACCCTAGCCCAATTGACAAAGGCACAAAGAAAAAGTGGAAAATTGTTGTCATTGCAAATTGAAAACGTGCTAAGTTTAGTATCGAAAGACCTTCTGAAAACAAATTCATACCTATCTCCTAAAATACAAAACAAAAAATCTGGAAACTTTGTCCCTACTGTTACCTATTTTACTCGTATTATGTCCCTTAGTAAAACTATTTTTAGCAGAAAACAATCAAAAAACATGATGTTCATACATCATGTTTTAGCCCTCTTCGTCTGGTACTTCCAGTACAATTGTTGATCAAATATAACCCTTGGCCGCGAAGGCGCTCAGTCTTATTTGATACCTAGTGACACGCTTATCAGAAAATCGCGTGCGCTCAGTAACCTAGATTCGATTTCTTTAAAAATCGACGTTTAGCCTCATGCCACGACCGATCATGAATATATTTCCCTATATAAATCTCATGGAAAACAGTCATAAAACCTGGTTAAAATAACTGATCGACATTATGATGGCGCAAATATGGGACAATATCATCCATTAGTTTCGCATCGCCAATGGTCTCAGCATCGCTATATGCCTTGATAAATGAGTGACATGATTCATGCAGATTATGCAACGCTAGGCGAATCCGTCCCTCCAAAAAATTTATTTTGACTATATCACTATTTAAAATCATTTTCGGTACGTATACGCGCGCATCATGCAAAAATTCTAACGCTTGTTTATGTTCATTATCAATCATTGCTAATTCAGCTGCGCGTAAATACACGCTAACACATGATTTTGGATGTGCGTGCGTCTTAGATCGATTCATTGCATTGATTAACATGATCGCATTGGCAATCACCTCGCGGGCGTTCTCCAAATCATTTTCGGCAATCCAAACAGCCGCTAGTTCACTCTCAATTTCCAAAGTTAACTGTCGCTGTTCAGGCGACGCATATGCCCGCGCATGATTCAAATGGTTGACTGCCAAATTGGTATGTTTCAGCCCAGATTCAATTTGGCCATATAATAAGTGGAATTCAGCGATTGTATAGCTAGGTAACTTGGCCTTAAACTCAGGTACGCTGATAATTTTTCGAGCTTCTTTGTAACGATGTTCTTCTAATAACGTACGTACATGACATAAGGATTGATTATCCTCCTCACTCCAATGCACCACATCATCTAGTTTGATGGCTAAACGTTGGCAGAGATGTTGTAGTATCGTCATGCTAGTAATGTGATTTGAAGTTTCCAATCTTGATACTAATGACTGATGACAAATTCCTCTTGATAAATCTTGTTGTGAGATACTTAATTCCTCACGCCGACTCTTAATAACACTTCCTCGAATAATCATGCCCCGCCCCCTTATACTTTATATTCAATATTGTATTGTGAAAGTTCTTACAATATAAGTGTATATTATTTTTCTAATGTTATGTTACTGTAACAATATATGAATATAAGAATAATTAGTTGTTCTCATTAACTAAAAGTTCATAAAAAGCGACATATAAGGCGCATTATCACCGAGTCGCTTCATCTGATGACAGCCGTTTATTTATATTGCATAAATATTTCAAATTCAACTAATGCATATAATTTAATTAAAAAGATCCTTTGACTTGGCATGATATCTAGCGTACTTCAGATTTTCACCAAAACTAACCTCTGTTTGGTAATTGATCTGGGGCGTTCTACACTCTTTAGAATGGCAATAAAAAAACCGCCTGCATCAGCAAACGGTTGAAATGATTCAATAAATTAAAAAAGTAGGCGAATGCCTACATCGTAGCGGAGACAGAGGGATTCGAACCCTCGCGCCAGTTTCCCGACCTACACCCTTAGCAGGGGCGCCTCTTCAGCCTCTTGAGTATGTCCCCATGTCAAAGTATAAACTTTAAACAATGGGCCTGACAGGACTCGAACCTGTGACCCCTGCGTTATCAACACAGTGCTCTAACCAACTGAGCTACAGGCCCACAAAGCGGACGACGGGAATCGAACCCGCATTCCCAGCTTGGAAGGCTGGAGCACTAGCCATTGTACTACATCCGCATGGTATTTAATTATGACTTAATTAGTCAATGGCGCGGGACGGAATCGAACCGCCGACACTACGAGCTTCAATCGTATGCTCTACCAACTGAGCTACCGAGCCAAAATTAACGGTCACAACGGGGTTCGAACCCGTGATCTCCTGCGTGACAGGCAGGCGTCCTAACCAACTGGACCATGCGACCAAATTGCGGGAGCAGGATTTGAACCTGCGACCTTCGGGTTATGGGCCCGACGAGCTACCAAACTGCTCCATCCCGCGATAATATTATTTTACTAGTCCTTGAACAAGAACTAAAGGAGATGGTGGGATTCGAACCCACGCGCCGGTTTCCCGACCTGACGGTTTTCAAGACCGTTCCCTTCAGCCAGACTTGGGTACATCTCCATGAATTATTAAACTCGACAAAAGTCTATGGACCCTGTCGGACTCGAACCGACGACCGGACGGTTATGAGCCGTCTGCTCTAACCAACTGAGCTAAGGGTCCAAAGGATGAGTCAATCGCGGCGGGGGGAATCGAACCCTCGACCTCCCGGGTATGAACCGGACGCTCTAGCCAGCTGAGCTACACCGCGAGATTTATATCAACTTAATAGTAGACAAAATCAAGTCGGGACGACAGGATTCGAACCTGCGACCCCCTGGTCCCAAACCAGGTGCTCTACCAAGCTGAGCTACGTCCCGAATTTAATTATTATATCGCTACTTCGTAGCAATGCACCTAGCAGGACTCGAACCTGCAACCTTCTGATTCGTAGTCAGACACTCTATCCAATTGCGCTATAGGTGCATAGTAAATGCCGGATGCCGGGTTCGAACCGGCACGGTATAAATACCGGGGGATTTTAAGTCCCCTGCGTCTGCCTATTCCGCCAATCCGGCAAAGCGAAGTACGGGATTCGAACCCGCGACCTCCACCATGGCAAGGTGGCGCTCTACCAGCTGAGCTAACTTCGCATAACAATGCCGACTAAAGGACTCGAACCTTCGACCCCCGCTTTACAAGAGCGATGCTCTACCAACTGAGCTAAGTCGGCATAATATTATACGCCAGATTATTCAAAATGAGGCAATGGGCCGTCAGGGGCTCGAACCCTGGACCCATGGATTAAAAGTCCACTGCTCTACCAACTGAGCTAACGGCCCGATGGACGTTACAGGGATCGAACCTGTGACCCCCTGCTTGTAAGGCAGGTGCTCTCCCAGCTGAGCTAAACGTCCATAAGTGCGTCGCGACGTCCTATCCTCGCAGGAAGCGATCCTCCAACTACTTTCGGCGCTACTGAGCTTAACTGCTGTGTTCGGTATGGGAACAGGTGTGACCTCAGTGCCATCATCACGACACGTGCTATTTAATTAGCATTACGAGATTAATTATCTCAAAACTGAATCATATTGTCAAGTAAATTTTATTGAACTTTGAAACCACGTTATCTGTTACTACTTGGTTAAGTCCTCGAACCATTAGTACTAGTCCGCTCCATGCTTCGCAGCACTTCCACTTCTAGCCTATCTACCTCATCATCTATAAGGGGTCTTACTTCATTTCTGAATGGGAAATCTCATCTCGAGGCGAGTTTCACACTTAGATGCTTTCAGCGTTTATCTCATCCGTACATAGCTACTCAGCGATGCTCCTGGCGGAACAACTGATACACCAGAGGTACGTCCACCCCGGTCCTCTCGTACTAAGGGCAGCTCCTCTCAAATTTCCTACGCCCGCGACGGATAGGGACCGAACTGTCTCACGACGTTCTGAACCCAGCTCGCGTACCGCTTTAATGGGCGAACAGCCCAACCCTTGGGACCGACTACAGCCCCAGGATGCGATGAGCCGACATCGAGGTGCCAAACCTCCCCGTCGATGTGGACTCTTGGGGGAGATGAGCCTGTTATCCCCAGGGTAGCTTTTGTCCGTTGAGCGATGGCCCTTCCATGCGGAACCACCGGATCACTAAGTCCTACTTTCGTACCTGCTCGACTGGTAAGTCTCACAGTCAAGCTCGCTTGTGCCTTTACACTCTGCGAATGATTTCCAACCATTCTGAGCGAACCTTTGAGCGCCTCCGTTACTTTTTAGGAGGCGACCGCCCCAGTCAAACTGCCTGCCAGACACTGTCTTCCACCACGCTGAGTGGTGTGAGTTAGAGTGATCATACAACGAGGGTAGTATCCCACCATTGCCTCCATCGAAACTAGCGTTCCGACTTCTACGGCTCCTACCTATCCTGTACAAGCTGCACAAGCACTCAATATCAAGCTACAGTAAAGCTCCATGGGGTCTTTCCGTCCTGTCGCGGGTAACCCGCATCTTCACGGGTATTTAAATTTCACCGAGTCTCTCGTTGAGACAGTGCCCAGATCGTTACGCCTTTCGTGCGGGTCGGAACTTACCCGACAAGGAATTTCGCTACCTTAGGACCGTTATAGTTACGGCCGCCGTTTACTGGGGCTTCAATTCGTACCTTCGCCGAAGCTAAGCACTCCTTTTAACCTTCCAGCACCGGGCAGGCGTCAGCCCCTATACGTCATCTTACGATTTTGCAGAAACCTGTGTTTTTGATAAACAGTCGCCTGGGCCTATTCACTGCGGCTCAGCTTGCGCTGAGCACCCCTTCTCCCGAAGTTACGGGGTCATTTTGCCGAGTTCCTTAACGAGAGTTCACTCGCACACCTTAGGATGCTCTCCTCGACTACCTGTGTCGGTTTGCGGTACGGGCAGGTAAATACTAACTAGAAGCTTTTCTTGGCAGCGTGACATCACAGACTTCCCTACTTTATTTCGGTCCCCATCATCACTTGTCCTATGAGGAATAAGCATTTAACTACTTCCAAGACTTATGATTTAGCCCAGCATTTCCAGCCGCTGGGTTCTGTTAGCCTTCTGCGTCCCTCCATCGTTCAAACATATTCACCTGGTACAGGAATCTCAACCTGTTATCCATCGACTACGCCTCTCGGCCTCGCCTTAGGTCCCGACTAACCCTGGGAGGACGAGCCTTCCCCAGGAAACCTTAGTCATACGGTGGACAGGATTCTCACCTGTCTTTCGCTACTCATACCGGCATTCTCACTTGTAAGCGCTCCACCAGTCCTCACGGTCTGACTTCATCGCCCTTACAACGCTCTCCTATCGCGCCACTTACGTGGCACCCGCAGTTTCGGTAGTGTGTTTAGCCCCGGTACATTTTCGGCGCAGAATCACTCGACTAGTGAGCTATTACGCACTCTTTAAATGATGGCTGCTTCTGAGCCAACATCCTAGTTGTCTGTGCAACTCCACATCCTTTTCCACTTAACACACATTTAGGGACCTTAACTGGCGGTCTGGGCTGTTCCCCTTTCGACAATGGATCTTATCACTCACTGTCTGACTCCCGGACATACGTCATTGGCATTCGGAGTTTATCTTAATTTGGTAACCCGAGATGGGCCCCGCACCAAAACAGTGCTCTACCTCCAAGACGCTACATTCCGAGGCTAGCCCTAAAGCTATTTCGGAGAGAACCAGCTATCTCCAAGTTCGATTGGAATTTCACCGCTACCCACACCTCATCCTAGCATTTTTCAACATGCACAGGTTCGGGCCTCCAGTGCGTCTTACCACACCTTCACCCTGGACATGGGTAGGTCACCTGGTTTCGGGTCTACAACCACATACTATCTCGCCTATTTCAGACTCGCTTTCGCTTCGGCTCCGGTCTTTCCACCTTAACCTCGCATGGGATCGTAACTCGCCGGTTCATTCTACAAAAGGCACGCTATCACCCATTAACGGGCTCTAACTTCTTGTAGGCACATGGTTTCAGGAACTTTTTCACTCCCCTTCCGGGGTGCTTTTCACCTTTCCCTCACGGTACTGGTTCACTATCGGTCACTAGGTAGTATTTAGCCTTGGGAGATGGTCCTCCCAGATTCCGACCGGATTTCACGTGTCCGGCCGTACTCAGGATCCTGTACGGGAGATGGCTTGCTTTCGTTTACGGGGCTATCACCCTGTCTCGCGTGGCTTCCCAACCACTTCAACTAACAAACCATTTTGTAACTCCACAACGACAGTCCTACAACCCCAAGATGCAAGCATCTTGGTTTGGGCTCTTCCCGTTTCGCTCGCCGCTACTCAGGGAATCGATTTTTCTTTCTACTCCTGTTGCTAATGAGATGTTTCAGTTCACAACGTCTACCTTCAAACAGCCTATGTATTCAACTGCTGATAACTTGCATAACAAGTTGGGTTCCCCCATTCGGAAATCCCCGGATCAAAGCTTACTTACAGCTCCCCGAGGCATATCGGTGTTAGTCCCGTCCTTCATCGGCTCCTAGTGCCAAGGCATCCACCATGCGCCCTTAATAACTTAACCTATCAGCTTACGCTGATGATTCAAGTTCGAGTATGTGACCATAAAGGTCACTTGCGATTATTACTAATTAAAGTAATGAACTTGTTTTAAAACTCAAAAAAATAACGCGGTGTATTTCTCGGTTCAATTTAATTTAAATTGAAATTTAAAAATTTACATTAATATGATTCAGTTTTCAAAGAACTAAACTTGAGAGATATTTCTCTCAAAACTGAATAACGTTTCGATGCTGTGCAGGTTTCCGATTTTCCTTAGAAAGGAGGTGATCCAGCCGCAGGTTCTCCTACGGCTACCTTGTTACGACTTCACCCTAATCATCTGTCCCACCTTAGGCGGCTGGCTCCTATAAAGGTTACCCCACCGACTTTGGGTGTTACAAACTCTCATGGTGTGACGGGCGGTGTGTACAAGACCCGGGAACGTATTCACCGCGGCGTGCTGATCCGCGATTACTAGCGATTCCGACTTCGTGTAGGCGAGTTGCAGCCTACAGTCCGAACTGAGACATACTTTAAGAGATTAGCGCACCCTCGCGGGTTGGCGACTCGTTGTATATGCCATTGTAGCACGTGTGTAGCCCAGGTCATAAGGGGCATGATGATTTGACGTCATCCCCGCCTTCCTCCGGTTTGTCACCGGCAGTCTCGCTAGAGTGCCCAACTGAATGCTGGCAACTAACAATAAGGGTTGCGCTCGTTGCGGGACTTAACCCAACATCTCACGACACGAGCTGACGACAACCATGCACCACCTGTCACTTTGTCCCCGAAGGGAAAGCTCCATCTCTGGAGTGGTCAAAGGATGTCAAGACCTGGTAAGGTTCTTCGCGTTGCTTCGAATTAAACCACATGCTCCACCGCTTGTGCGGGTCCCCGTCAATTCCTTTGAGTTTCAACCTTGCGGTCGTACTCCCCAGGCGGAGTGCTTAATGCGTTAGCTACGCCACTCAAGGGCGGAAACCCTCGAACAGCTAGCACTCATCGTTTACGGTGTGGACTACCAGGGTATCTAATCCTGTTTGCTACCCACACTTTCGAGCCTCAACGTCAGTTACAGTCCAGAAAGCCGCCTTCGCCACTGGTGTTCTTCCATATATCTACGCATTTCACCGCTACACATGGAGTTCCACTTTCCTCTACTGCACTCAAGTCATCCAGTTTCCAAAGCAATTCCTCAGTTGAGCTGAGGGCTTTCACTTCAGACTTAAATAACCGTCTGCGCTCGCTTTACGCCCAATAAATCCGGATAACGCTTGGGACATACGTATTACCGCGGCTGCTGGCACGTATTTAGCCGTCCCTTTCTGGTAAGATACCGTCACTACTTGAACAGTTACTCTCAAGTACATTCTTCTCTTACAACAGTGCTTTACGAGCCGAAACCCTTCATCACACACGCGGCGTTGCTCCATCAGGCTTGCGCCCATTGTGGAAGATTCCCTACTGCTGCCTCCCGTAGGAGTATGGGCCGTGTCTCAGTCCCATTGTGGCCGATCAGTCTCTCAACTCGGCTATGCATCATCGTCATGGTGAGCCATTACCTCACCATCTAACTAATGCACCGCGGGACCATCTCTTAGTGATAGCAGAACCATCTTTCAAATAAAAACCATGCGGTTTTTAGTGTTATACGGTATTAGCATCTGTTTCCAAATGTTATCCCCTGCTAAGAGGTAGGTTTCCCACGTGTTACTCACCCGTTCGCCACTCCTTGCATTGTTTTAAATCATATTGTGCAAGCACGCTATTCATTAAAACCACAAGGCGTTCGACTTGCATGTATTAGGCACGCCGCCAGCGTTCATCCTGAGCCAGGATCAAACTCTCAATTTGAAAGCTTGAGTATAACTCAATCTTTGTTGTGTTTAACCAATGTTAAACGAATTTACTAGCGAATTGACTTCGCAAATGTTTTTTGCTTCAAATTCTAAAATTTGAAGACCCTACACATTTGATCATCGAAACGTTATTCAGTTTTCAAAGAACTATTTCCAATTGCTTTTCAACAACGATATTTAATATACTTCATTACCAGTTCAAAGTCAACAACTTATTTACTGACAATTTTAATTAATTATATATCGCCCTTAAGCAACTTTTATATCATATCTAAATCTCGAATAAATGTCAACAACTTATTTTTATATAAATTATTTTCTGGCTTATTGGTTTTAGACAACTTGAATATACTATCCCACCCAAAAGTATTTGTCAATAAAAAACAAGCCTGTATTTCTACAAACTCATCCTGGCATACTAGTCAAGGCGACCAACCCCATTCATATCAACGGTCGTTAGTAGGCTATTTAAGTCTTTCGCGTTAGCAAAATGCATGCCTAGCATACTTAATCGTTCATGATCAAAGATGGCTGGATTAACCACCTCAAAAGTATACAACGCGATTAAATCAGCATCACTCTTCATATGCCAACCGGCCAACTCACCAAGGCGTAAATTATCCAAATTCAATGCGAGTTCATTTTTAAAGCCATTAAGAATTGCACCTAAAGCCGTTTCATCATTATGCCGATGCATCTTCACTGTATAGAAGTTTGGCTGTGGAACTTCATCCGTTACTAAGAAATAGGTATTATTCGTTTCAGTATCTGTGTAAAAAACAGTGCCAGCAATTAAAGACATCTTTACTTACTTTTCCTTCTTTTTCTATTTCATTAGCCTAGTTAAGGCTTCTGATATCATATCATCTTTATTCTCGGCAATCGGTCGAAAACCAATTTCTAGATGTGAGTTAGTCCAATAATGACGATAGCCACGATCAGCGATTGGTTGGTCATCGTGACTAGAAGCATGCGCTGACTCGATCACGATTCGTCGTGACAACGAAATTTTGCCTGTATATTGGTCGATATCCAAAACCATCACTTGCAATTCTTGCCCAATGGTTAATTCATCCCCAACATGATGAATATAGGCCGACCGACATTCTGAAATATGAATCAAGCCCTGTGTTTGATTATCTAGTTGGACAAATGCACCGTATGGCTGAATACCCGTTACGACGCCGTCCACAATTTCCCCGATTCGATACATCTGTCAATCATCCCTCCACCCTGTCAAATTTCATACTATATGTATCCCGTAAAATTACGGGCATTTTATTAAGCTTCAACTGAAGCCTTAACAATGACAACATCTTCAACTGGCTTATCAGCATAATCCGTTTTGACACCATCAATTTTCTGAACCACATCCATACCAGCAACCACTTGACCAAAAACAGTGTGGCCATATGGCGTTAATGGGTTTTTACCATCCAACCAAGGCGTACCACCCACTTCAGCATACTTCTCAATGATCTCTTTTGGATACAGACCATTCAAGGACTTCAAGTCACGTGCGGCAACCTTAGGCGCGTTAACAATGAAGAATTGTGATCCATTTGTGTTAGGACCGGCATTCGCCATTGATAGTGCACCGTTCAGATTAAAGACTTCATCTGAAAATTCGTCGTCAAAAGCCTTGCCAAAGAATGACTCACCACCCATACCAGTACCAGTAGGGTCGCCACCTTGAATCATGAAGTCACGAATCACACGATGGAAAATAATACCATCATAATATCCTTGCTTAATCAAGCCTGTAAAATTCTCGACAGTCTTAGGTGCTTGGGTAGGAAACAGTTGAATTTTGATCGTACCGTAATTTGTTTCTAAGACAGCGATTGGTCCCTCAACGGCTTGTAAATCTAATTGTGGCAGTGCCATGATGTATATCTCCTCAATGTTTTACTATTTTAGAATTCATTATAACATACCCAACAATCAACCAAGGAGGTAGAAAACATGCTAAAATGCCAGTTGAAACTATAGAAGGAGTTACAAATAATTTTATGAATGCTATTAGTCTTGTGGTCGACTTATTTCTACACCTAGATAAACATTTAGCCCAATGGGTGAGTATTTTAGGACCGTGGTCATATATTCTACTATTTGCCGTGATCTTTATCGAAACCGGTGCCGTTGTCTTACCTTTTCTACCAGGGGATTCGTTGTTATTTGCAGCAGGGGCAATATCAGCCATCTCAGGTAGCTCACTAAATCATTGGTTACTGATGCTAATCTTTTGGTTAGCAGCCGTTGGTGGGGATTCACTAAACTTCTTACTTGGCCGAACTGTCGGTATTAAACTCGTGCGTCATCCCCTCCTTGGACGTTTTATCAAGGAAAAGCATCTCATCGAAGCGCATGCATTCTATGAGAAGCACGGTGCCATGGCGATCATTTTGTCACGTTTCTTACCAATTATACGGACCCTAGCACCCTTCATCGCGTCCATTTCTGGTTTTAACTACAAGCGTTTCCTAGCGCTTGATATGATTGCGGCAACCCTCTGGGTCATTGTCGGTGTGGAAGCTGGTTACTATTTTGGTAGCATTCCGTTCATCCAAAAACATTTCTCACTCGTGATCATTGGTATCCTAGTAGTGTCCGTCTTACCAGCGATCATCTCCGCTGTCCGCTCGGCACTGGCATCAAAAAAAGAAGCCCAAATGAAGAAATAACTATCCCGAGCGTCACCATTATCAATGGTGATGCTTTTTTCAACGTGCCATGTTTGGTATACTATAATTGACTAACATCTTGGGGGTGTTACGGAATCGACTGGCATCGTTCGAGCTAGTATTGCGTTTAGGGGTTGTGAACCTTAATCCACTCAGAAGAATTAACTGCAAAAAATTCAAACACTATGGCTTTAGCTGCCTAAAAAACAGCTTGCCTAACTCACTCTTTTCTTAGTTGCTGATTTGAGTAAGTCATTAGATTGCAACCTGCGAGTAACCCTCCCACCTGAAGTGGTTACTAAGAGGATAATCAGGTTAGCGAATGTGATCGCCTTGTGGATTGGCGTGCACGTAGCGAAACTTAAATAAATCGACTATGAACGTAGATGTATTAGTGCCGAGATGGTAGGACAGGGGTTCAACTCCCCTCACCTCCATTAACAGCAACTTGGTATGCAGCCTGATGCAAATCAAGTTGCTTTATTTTTTAATTAAGAAAGCAGAAGGGCATATGTCATTTATTTTTATCTTATTTCCAGTATTAGTCGCACTTGAGGCTCTCTACATTATGTATCTCGAAATGTTTGGTTCAATCAAAGCGCAAGCGAAGGCTTTTGAAATCGACCCAAAAGCACTGATTATCCCTGAGGTTAAAACCTTGTTAGGGAATCAAGGGGTTTATAACGGCTTGTTAGGGCTGTTGATCATCGCCACCATTTTAGTTTTGCCCACCCCCTATGAAACTAACCTGTTGTTATTAGAAATGGCTTTTGTCCTCATCGCAGCTATTTATGGCGGCTTCACTGCCAGTCGCAAGATTTGGTTAGTCCAAGGGCTGCCGGCTGTCGTTGCGATCCTCATGTTACTAATCAAATAATTAATTTTATTTGGCAAAATAAAAAGGCACTCCAATTTGCGCGTAGGAGTGCCTTTTTGCTATGTCTCAATGTTTAAAGATCTTCTTCTCCAATTAAAGACTTGATAGCATTTTGAATAATTATATTATAAAACAGACTTATCGAAATTGTTAGTGAATTATGAAAATTTATGACTAAATTTTGACATTATTTTAAAGTAAAGGGGGTGTCAGCACCTAATCGACAATCGCTGCAAATAAAAAACGACCTTTCATGCCGAAAGATCGTTTAGTCTATTTATTATTCAAAATCAGTTTCATTAGGATCAACGATGACGTTGCCAGCTTCGATCTCTTCAAAAGCTTGCCCGATTGGCTTTACTGAGTCAAAGTGACTCAACGTTGGCAATGCGCCCTTCTCCAACTCATGGGCCCGCTTAGCACCCAATGCGATCAACTTGTAACGTGAATTTTCAACCTTTAACAAGTTGTCAACTGATGGATATAGAATTCCTTTTTCGCTCATTTGTCAATCTCCTCAATCATCGCAATATATTCTGGTAACACTCGGTTCACCCGTAAACGTTCTACTTTAACTATGTCTTTAATACGTTGCACGGCGTTTTCAACCTCATCATTGACCACAGCATAATCATAATTAGCCATCATGCGAATCTCAGAAGCAGCCGTATTCACCCGCTTGTCAATCACGTCCATATCTTCTGTGCCCCGCCCAACTAAACGTTCTTTTAAAGCGTCCAAGTCAGGTGGTGTTAGGAAGATATAGGCGCCCTCAGGCATCTTTTCTTTAACCTGCAAAGCTCCCTGTACTTCAATTTCAAGGAAAACGTCGCGGCCTGAGGCCAATGTATCATCAATGAAAGTCTTCGGTGTCCCGTAATAGTTCCCAACGTATTCCGCATACTCAAGCATATTACCCTCGGCAATATTCTTTTCGAATTCTTCACGGGTGACAAAGAAGTAATCCTCACCATTCATTTCACCTTCTCGCGGATTACGAGTGGTCATCGAAATTGAATATTGAAAGTCGATGTCTGTTTCTTCAAACAACGCCTTTCGTACTGTGCCCTTACCAACACCTGATGGTCCTGACAAGACAATCAATACGCCACGCTTCATGGTAGATACTTCCTTTTCTAAAAACTATTACTCTAATCATACTCGGTTTACCCTATTTAGACAAGGTATACAACACGCCCCACAAGATAATCTCAGGATTCGTTAATAGCAACCGGCGCGTGATGCCCGTATTAGGTACATTCAAGCTCTGCCATTGTTGCTTGCCCAGCTCACGAATGGCTGTCACAAAGGTCGCCGCTGTATACACAGGCAGCTTATCCACGCCCAGTAACCGACCTAATCGTTCAATCACAGCTAAGCCAAGGGCTTGTGCATCATAGTCTTGATATTCCGTATCGACGGCCAGCCATTGTTTAAAACGCAACCACACGAGCGGATCTGCCAAGAACAAGGCAATCGGGGCTGTCGCAGCATGCTTAGCTAACGCTTTGCGAAATGTTTGACTGAATGGTTGCCAATCCGTGTTTGGTTCAAAGGCGTAATAATAACCTGCATAATCTCCTAACATTTGGCGGGTACGAATTTCACCCAAGCGCATATGTTCGGCACTCCGTTCAGGCAAAAAATCTAGCAAAGGGCCTAATGTCCAGGGCGAACGCACCATATGGACCTGCACATCGGCTGGTACCTTATCCTTGTAGACAGAACCCTCCATCATATACACAGCCCAAATCTCTTTGGCACCTTGTTTGGCCGCATATTCGATTGGAATATTATCTGTAAACCCACCGTCAATATATTGTTTCCCCTTAATCCAAACTGGATCGACAATCGGATAAAATGCGCTGGATGCGACAATCCATTCGACCAGTTCTTCCACCCTAGTCTCCTCATTCACCGCGTAATGCGTTTCCTTGAGGAGTGGGAATTCTGTGGCTACTAAGGTAAACGGTATTTTATGAGGTAAAGCCAATTCTTGTGCGACAACTGGACGCAGGATTTCACGTAATTTATCTTTCTCAAAATAGTTTTGCCGGACAAAATGTTCTGCAAGCACTTTGCTTAATTCATATCGTGTGGCACCCACAGTGGCGATGCCATACACTTTGTCTGTCGTTAACGAATCCCAGGTCGCATGTGCCACCGTACTATCTAAATGCATTAAAGACATCCCTGTGATTGCACCAACCGAGACACCCCACAGATAATCAGGTAGGATCTGGTGCTCCTTGAGCACATCGAAAACACCCGTTGCAAAGGCACCATGGGCCCCACCTCCACCTAAAACTAACGCTGTTGGATACGTAAATTCTCGGACGTACACCTGATTGGCAACTTGATTAAGTTCCAGGCGCTGCAATAAATCAGCATTGTCGATCACCAGGCGCACTTGAACTGCATCGAAGCGGTGCTGACTAAACACCGTCAACCAATATTGCATCGCCTTGATATCTTGCAAGCGGCGACTAATCAACGCATTGATGATGACCGCCTGATGATGCTGCTTTTTGTATAATAAAACCCCTTCTAAGACATTGCTTTTCTCGTCTACTAACGTTAATGCAAACACATCAGCCTGCGCTTTTTGTTGCTGGTAAGCTTGCCGGGCTGCCGTCGCATCTGAATAAATACCGATGGCTTGAAGATACGGATATTGTCCTAATTCGGGCTTCAAAGTACTAATTTTCATTGCTTCTCCCCCTTAAAAATAGCTATTTCAAGTGCATTATAGTCTTTTATCGTGAAAACAAAAAACGCCATCTATTTTAAATAGAGCCGTTTTAAGGTGTTCAGATCATATTTTTAAAAGATCACGCGCATTTTGGCGGGCTGCAGCGGTAAGTTCACTACCTGACAACATCCGGGCCACTTCGTCCACCCGTTCTTCAACAGTTAATTCCCGCACACTTGTTTCGGTGCGATCAGCAACGATATTTTTTTCGATGTACAAATGAGTCGCTGCAATGGCCGCCACTTGTGGTAAATGCGTGATTGTTAACACTTGTGAATTCTCCGCAATCATGGCTATTTTTTCGGCAATTGCTTGGGCCACCCGTCCAGAGACACCCGTATCAACTTCATCAAAAATAATTGAGGTGATACCTTGTCGTTTCGAAAAGATGGTCTTCATGGCCAACATCATCCGACTAAGTTCACCACCAGAGGCGATTTTAACTAAGGGCTTCGCAGTTTCACCTGGATTCGTCTGAATATAGAATTCGATATCATCTTGACCAGTGCTCGTTAAGGTATTTGCTTTATCAAAATGAACTGAGAAAATGGCCTTGTCCATCACCAAATCCTTTAGTTGCAGATGAATTTGTTCAGCCAGTAAACCTGCTTTGGCTTGGCGGACTGCGGTTAATTCATCCGCGTAAATCTGGGCTTGTGCCTGTGCCACTGCTACTTGATCAGCCAGCTCAGCAGCCGTCGCACCCGTGCCAATCATTTGGGCTAACTCTTCATCCACTTGACTTTGATGTGTCAAAACATCAGCAATGGTGACACCATACTTACGCTCTAGGTTACGAATCAAATTCAACCGATCTTCGACAAATTGCAGACGTTCCGCATCAAATTCCAGATTATCACGCGCACTTTGAATGGCAGTGGATGCCTCCTGTAATTCAAAATAAGCACCCCGAACTTGTTCCGTTAATACTTGGTAAGTGGGGGTTAATTCCTCAATATCTTCCATGGCATCAACCGCGACCGAAACGGTCTCTAATCCGTTACCATCCCAGTCACCTGCTAAGGCTTCATAAGACTTAGACAAGGCCTCCAAGACATCCTGAAAATTAGTTAATGCCTGATATTCTGCTTCTAAGGCAGCTTCTTCACCATCATGCAAGTCCGCTTCAGCTAATTCTTTTGCTTGAAACGATAACATATCATAGCGTTGTGCCCACTCTTGCTCATTTTCGAGGCGTTGATGGTACTGTTCCTCAAGTTCACGATAGGTATCATATGCTGCCTGATATTGTTGTAGCAGGGGTTCAATCTCTTGCTTCCCAAATTCATCCAACAACACCCGATGGCGGTCGACGTGCATTAACTCTTGATGCTCATTTTGACCATGAATATCAACTAAGAAGAGACCAATGCGTCGCAAAATCGTGGTATTGACTAAGGTGCCATTCACCCGAATCACATTACGGCCATTCCGTTGTAATTCACGATGAATCAATAGTTGCTGCGACTCTAATATAATGCCGTACTGGTCTAAAACGGCGACCAACTTAGAATTTTCAGGAATGTCATAGAGCCCTTGTAAAATTGCCCGATCCGCCCCTTCGCGAATGAAATCTTGTGAACCACGCCCACCCGTCAGTAAGCCAACGGCATCAATGATAATTGATTTACCCGCACCCGTTTCACCGGTCAAAACCGTCATGCCATCATTAAATGTCAAATTCAGCTTCCGAATAATCGCAAAATTTTGAATGGATAATTCCTGTAACATCACAGCTCCTTTGCTCATTAACCAGGTAAACTCTGTAACTTTTTAACAAAATTTGCAGCATTAACCGCTGTTTTCAAGACGATCAGTGCACCCGTATCGTCACCAATAACCCCAAAAACTTCAGTAAACTCACATGTTTCAAGGGCATTCTTCAATGCTGGTCCGGTTCCTGGTGCGACCCGAACCATAATCATATTGGCCTGAAAATCAATTGAACTGGTCTCTTCATGCAAGATTTGACCGAGTTGAGCTAAATAATCAGTGCCATTCATCATGGCATAGGCAAACCCGCCCGTCTCTAAAGGTACCTTGA
Source organism: Weissella soli (assembly GCF_001761545.1). NCBI lineage: Bacteria > Bacillati > Bacillota > Bacilli > Lactobacillales > Lactobacillaceae > Weissella > Weissella soli. The sequence continues at coordinate 1,234,980 of NZ_CP017326.1, forward strand.
CTAGTTGCATACTAGCGATATCGCGCGAAACGGTTGCCTGCGTGACTTCCCAACCTTGCTCATTTAACAAATCAACCAATTCTTCTTGTTTTTGAATCTTATGCGTACTGATGAGTTGCTTAATGGCTTGCTGGCGTTGTTGCTTATTCCGTGCCATCGGCCTGCTCCTTTCGACGCGCGTTCAGCTGAGCATGGGCCGCCTCAACAACCGCCCGACGATCGCGTTCAGAAATGGTCTCCTCACCACCGTCAAGCTTCAAATGGGCAATAAACTCAATATTCCCTGAACCACCTTTAATTGGTGAAAAATCAAGGGCCACGATGCTAAACCCTGCCGTTTGTGCATACCCTGCCACTTTATTAATGACTGCTAAGTGCGTGGCGGCATCTTTAACAATGCCATGTTTACCAACTGCCTCACGTCCAGCCTCGAATTGTGGCTTAATCAATGTGGCGACTGAGCCTCCGGGCGCCAAAATTTTAGATAATGGTGGCAAAATCAAATTCAGAGAAATGAATGAGACATCAATCGTCGCCCGTTCAGGTTGACCATGCGTAAAGTCATCTGGCTGAGCATAACGAAAATTAGTATTTTCCATGACCACGACGCGACTATCTGAACGTAATTTCCAGGCTAATTGATTTGTCCCAACATCCAGTGCGTACACTAATTTAGCACCATTCTGCAATGATACATCCGTAAACCCACCCGTTGATGATCCGATATCTAGCACCACTTTATCAGCCATTGAAATGTCAAACACATTGATCATTTTTTCCAACTTAAAGCCACCACGTGAAACATACGGCATGGGCTTGCCTTTAAGATGTAGTTCGGTCGTCACAGGAATTTTTTCACCGGCTTTGTCCATACGTTGTTCATTTTGACCAAGGATTTCACCTGCCATAATGGCCCGCTTGGCCTGTTCACGTGATGTAAACAAACCCTGTTGTACCGCTAATATATCCACGCGTTCTTTTTCAATTCCTGCCATCGTTACTCCATTTCATCCTTAAAATATGCTAAAAACGCGTTCAGCTGCTGCATCGAGTGCCCAGTTAAAGTCTGTAACCCATCCACCTGTTCCTGGGCCAACGTGACCTGCTGTTGTAACGCTTGTTGCGCACCAGTCACTCCCAGGAGATAGGGGTAACTTTGCTTATCCTCGGTATCATCTTGGGCCAGATCATCTAAGTCATCTTTAATTTGAAAAGCCAACCCATAGGTCATCCCGAAATCCCAGAGTAAGCTCAAGGCATCCTCGTTTGTTTGGCCGATAATCCCGCCAGCAACGGCAGCATACCCGAGCAAAGCGCCAGTTTTACGATAATGAATGGCCATTGCTTGCTCGAGGGTGATGGTTTCAGCAGCGGTCGCTGCCATGTCTGCAACTTGACCAGCTACCATGCCATCAGCACCACTCGCCTGTGCCAACTGTAACATCAGCTCAGACTTTTGCCCTGCTGAAAGGAGTTCACTTTGCGCCAACCATTGATACGCCAAAGGTTGTAGGGCATCCCCAGCTAAAATTGCTAACGCCTCACCGTACACTTTATGACTGGTCGGCTGACCTCTGCGTAAGTCATCATCATCCATTGCCGGTAAATCATCATGGATTAAGCTATAGGTGTGGACTAATTCAACGGCGCTGACCTCAGTTAAATAATTTTGCCAAGCCAGCCCTAAATCTGCTAGCACAGCTAACGATAAAGCTGGTCGCAGTCGCTTACCACCATTCATCACAGAATAATTCATCGCTTCAGCGAGGGCTGGTAATTGACTGGCTGTCGTTAATTGTTCAGCCAAGTTCTCTTCAATGGCCGGCTGTACTTTAGCCATAAATGCTGCTAAGTTCATGCCTGTCCCTCTGCTGAAAAATCAGTCATTGTCCCATCTTCGGCCACAATTTTGGTTAGGCTTTGTTGGGCATTTTGCAAAGTGTTTTGTAATTGTTTAGATAACTTCACGCCAGTTTCAAATTGTGCAATGGCTTCTTCTAATGGCACATCACCTTTTTCTAACTGGTTCACAATTTTTTCCAATTCAGCCAAGTTCTCTTCAAATGTTTTTTCTGCCATCATGCTTTCCTTTTTTCTGTAATCGTTGCCTTAACATGACCGTCATGCAACCGTACTTCGATGTGATCACCCACGGCTAAATCATCAATACTTTGAATAATCCCCTGCTCACCAGTGGTCACACTATAACCGCGTGCCAACACCTCGAGTGGACTCACTAAATTCAAATGCGCCACTAACTGCCTAAAGTGCTCATCCTTCTTTGTAAATGTCTGACTTATGGCTGGTTGTAGCCGTTGTTGAACTAACGCAAACTGATGTTCGGCCCGCTCCACCTGCTGACCCATGTTGCTGACTAAACGATTTTGTGCTAAATCTAATCGCTGCATCACTCCCTCATATAGGCGGTTTGGCTCAGTGAGGACATAGCGCCCTTGGACTCGCTGTAATCGGCTTTCAAGTTCAGTGATTTTGTGCGACACGCTGTTCACCATGCGTGTTTGCCAATCTGTCAAACCATTCCATACCTGTGGTAGCGTAATCGGGGTGGCTAGTTCAGCGGCGGCGGTGGGGGTAGCTGCTCGTTGATCAGCAACAAAATCAGCAATGGTCGTATCGGTCTCATGACCAACTGAACTGATGACTGGTAAGGGCATATCCGCTAGTCGATAGGCTAGTTTTTCATCGTTGAACGCCCACAGGTCTTCCATCGAACCACCACCACGCCCGATGATTAAGACGTCGTAATCGCCTTGAGCGACAGCATCTAATTGTCGCAACAGGTCTGGGACAGCCTGGGCTCCCTGGACAACCGCTGGGTATAAATAAATGCCGGCGATTGGATAACGGCGTGCCACAGTGGTCATGATATCGCGAATGACTGCGCCACTAGGGGATGTAATCACCGCAATTTTTTTCGGGAACTGGGGGATGACTTTTTTAGGTCGACTAAATAGTCCAATTTCAGCGAGCTTGTGCTTGAGTTGTTCAAATTGTAACGCCAAGGCCCCCACACCATCAGGTTCGATCTTATCAACAATAATGGAGTATGACCCACTGGTCTCCAACAAATCCATATGGCCAGTGACATTGACCTTCATACCATCTACCAGTTTAAATGGTAAACGGGCATACACACCTTGCCAAATGGCGGCCCCAATCGTGGCGTGCGCATCCTTAATTGAAAAATATTGATGTTTGGCACGTGGCCGAAAATTAGAGACCTCACCAGTTAGATAGATCTTTTGCAGATGCGGATCGACCGTAAATTTCCGCTTTAAATATTTAGTTAACGCGGTAACTGTTAAGTATTCAATCATCTTAATCCAATTCTACTCCGTGATTTACGGCGGCTAATTCAACCGTCGTTTGCATCAAGGTGGCAATGGTCATTGGTCCTACACCACCAGGGACTGGCGTGATAAAGGCGGCTTTAGGTTCCGCTGAAGCAAAATCAACATCCCCAACCAGTGAACCATCTGCTAACCGATTAATACCAACATCAATCACAGTAGCTCCCTCTTTGAGATCATCACCAGTGATTAATCCGGGCACACCGGTAGCAACGACCACAACATCGGCTTGCTGCGTCAAACGTCGTAGTTCTGCACGTGGTGTATGCCGGTGTGCTAACGTCACCGTCATATTAGCCCGTTCAAGCAATGAAAACATCGGCCGCCCAACTAAAATTGAGCGACCAATGACGATGGCCTGTTTGCCGTGCAATGTTTGTTGCGTTGCGTCTAGCAACGTCATCACACCCCGGGGCGTATTGGCGATCGGATAATACCCGGCACGATTAGCAAATAAACGGCCTATGTTTTCAGGATGGAACCCATCAACGTCCTTGCTTGGCAGAATCGCTTCTTGTACTTTTTCTTCGTCAATATGCTTTGGTAATGGACTTTGCACTAAAATAGCGTCAACCGCTGCATCTTCATTCAGTTGTGCCACGATCGCCAACACCTCTGCCTCGGTCGTTTCAACTGGCATCACAATCGTTTGTGACTGGACACCGACCTTTTTGGCTGCACGTGATTTGTTGCGGACATAGATTTGGCTGGCCGGATCTTCGCCAACTAATATCACCGCTAATCCAGGTACGATCCCCATTTCAGCTAACTTTTGTGCCCGCTCAGCTGCTCGTGCACGTACGGTTTGTGCAATTGTTTTGCCATCAATCAATGTAGCCAATACTCTCACCCGACTCTTTCATCTTGTTTATGCATCATTTCTGTATATTCTACCATGTTTAACGCTTCTAAAATACCGACGTCCATCGAAAAAACTGTGTAGTCGACCTGATGTCAGACTACACAGCTTTCATATTTTTTAAAAAGGGTACCAATAACGACCACCGTCGACACCAATTAATATCAAATCAATCAGCACCAGGCCCACCATCAATAAGAGTACAAGATAATCGCGTCGCGTCAAGACTTGGGCGAAGTACCATGTGCGCCGTTTACCTTTACCGAAGCGGCGTAGATCCATGGCACGACTAATTTCATCAATCCGATTGAGTGATGAAAAAACCAGTGGCATCACGATACCAGCCGCCCCCTTGATCCGTTGCCTAAAGCTCGCCTTCTTGGACATTTCAAAACCACGGGCTTGTTGGGCATTGGCCACCATCCAATACTCTGCCTGGATATCTGGGATATAACGCAAGGTCAACGAAAATGCGATCGCAATCCGATAAGAGACCCCGATCTTATTCAAGCCCGCTGCAAATTCACTTGGGTTAGTTGTCAATAAAAACACCAATGCTAAGGGCAAGGTGAAAAAGTATTTGATCAAGACGATGAACTCATACACTAACTGTTCCAGCGTTAAAGCATAGCCCCCACTGCCTAACAATATCGTTTGGTGATGAAATAGGGTGACCCCGTACTGTGGGGCAAACAAGTAAATTAAAACCAGATTCATGACCGCAAAAACGGCCACCAATTTAACCATCAAGGCAATGTCTTGCCATTTGATATGCGCTAATTTCAAGGTGAAGCTTGCCAATAAAGCTAATGCCACCAAATAGCGCAAATCGAAACTCAACATTCCAGCTAAAGTCAATACCAGAAAGGTAATCAACTTGGTCGTCCCGGTCAGCCGGTGAATCATTGAATCACCCGCTTGAAAGCCAAATAAATTATTCATCATGACCTCCTTGAGCAAGGGCGCGGGCCAATTGTTCTGGCCTATCTAACTGCAAAGCATTTGCTAATGTGTAGACTGATGTCAACCGTAAATCAGCCTGCGCAACCAATGCCGGATTAACCAACAGATCGGCAGGGGCAACGTCAGCTAATAATTGACCATCAACTAAGACTAACGCCCGTGCAGTCATGGCCAACATCAACGCCATGTCGTGGGTAATAATGAGCACCGTTAGTCCGAGCTCTTGATTCAATTTTTGGACAAAATCCATCATTTCGTGTGCATGACGCAAATCTTGACCAGCCGTGGGCTCGTCCAAAATCAAAAGCTTCGGCTCTAAGACTAGTACAGCAAGCATTGAGAGTCGTTTCTTTTGCCCGTAGCTTAATACGGCAATGGGCCAGTTGCGCATTTTATATAGACCAGCAATTTTCAACAGGCGATACACCTGTGCCTGGATTTCAGCCTCAGGCACACCTCGTAACTTAAGGCCGATCGCGACCTCATCAAAAATGATTGTCTGGGTCATCATACTATTCGGATCTTGAGCCACATAACCAATGTATTCAGCACGTTCCTTGATTGATAATTGCCGTAAATCAATTTCTTGTTGCCAACGAATTTCACCAGCGGACTCATGCAAAAATCCCACCAACAATTGACTAAGCGTCGATTTGCCGGAACCATTCTTGCCAACCAAAGCGACAATCTGGCCTTCATTTAATGTCAGCGATAATTTGTCGAATAATTGCCGATGATCTGGATAACTAAAAGCGAGATTTTTAATCTCAAGCAATGGCTTCGTCATCGATTGAGGGCTGTTTTCAGGCAAGGTTGCTTGATATGCCAGCACTTGATCACGAATTGCCGGTGCCGTGATTTTAGCAGGCTCTTCCAGATTGGCGATCGTACTGAAATCGACCCCGGCCGCATGTAAGATTTGAAGATACGCCGGTGTTGATAACCCATAGGTCGTTAACTTATTTTCAAGCAAAACCTCCCGGGCGGTACCTTCAAAAACAATTTGGCCCTCATCAAGAATCACAACCTTATCGACCCCGGTTTGTAAAATCTCTTCCAACCGATGTTCAATAATAATGACTGTCAAATTTTCTAATGTTTGAATCCGATTCAATAGCTGCATCATGCGATAACCACTTGCCGGATCAAGACTAGCTAAAGGCTCATCAAACAGCAAAATCGGTGAATCGTCAATTAACACCCCACCCATCGCCACGCGTTGTTTTTGGCCACCGGATAAAACTTGGGGTGCCAGGTCCAATAATTCCGTCAACTGTAGCTCTTCCGCCCATTTTTTGACCTGGGCGAGCATCGTCGGATGATCGACAGCATCGTTTTCTAAGGTAAACGCTAAGTCTTCAGCTGTGGTTAACCCGACAAACTGTGCATTAGAATCCTGTAAAACCGTACCGATTTGCAAAGACCGCGCAAAAACATCACTAGTTGTAACATCCTGCCCAGCTATTTTTATAGTGCCCGTCACCTGACCAGGGAAGGCGTGTGGAATTAAGCCATTTAAAACCCGACTAAATGTGGACTTACCAGAACCAGAGGGCCCAGCAATTAAAATCTTTTCACCACGATTGATGACCAGATTAATATCTTTCAAGGTTACTTCAGCTTGCGCATCATATTTAACCGACAAGTTTTCAATTTCAATCATCGGCTCGCTCATGACTAGTCTCCCTATTTTTAAATAATATGTATCCGGGCGAACCACCCGGAAAAATAATCACTATGTTTGTAATTAATCTTCTTTCGTCAACGAACCACGTTTTACTTGCGTCCGGTTATAGGCGATCAAGAGAATTGTGCCCAAAATCGTGATTGACAAAAAGTTTGCGCCGACGGTCACTGCACCTTGCAAGAAAACCTTTTTAGCTGGTTCACCATAAATCAAGATATCACCCAGTGGGGCCACCACTGCCCAAGCAATCACATTCGCAATTAATTGCCAAATATTGAACTGAATCAATTTACTCGTCGTGAGATTACCATCAGCTAACGCCAAGCGTTGCGTCATCAAACCGAGCAACAAACCAAACAATGCATCGGCAATCACCCACGACCACCAGACGGAACCATACGAAACAGCATCATTCAACGTGTGACCAATAAAGGCCACCAAAGCCCCAACAATCGGTCCAAAAATGGCAGTAATCAATGCTAACCAAGCCTCGGCAACATTGATTTGCGTGTTAGCGACTCCGGTTGGGATCGCGACAAACTTGAATAAAATAAAGAATACCGCCGCCCCAATTCCAGTAGCAACGACGTTACGAGTAGATAACTTCATAATACAACTCCTCTTCTTCGCAAAAAAATCTTAATTAAACGCGCTTAATTTCAACAGACCAATCTGGCCCTGCCGTGACATGGTTGGCAGTGGCGAAATTACCAATTCGAATCGCAAAACCAACGGTGTAAACTGAATCGATATAAATCAATGATTCACCCGGATGAACATCTGAAAAAGTCTTAACGTATTGAATCTTATTGCTATATTGTAATTCGGCTTGGTGATAAATGCGCACCTCAAACCAGTCACCCAATTGTGCCTTAAATTCTTCTGTCCAGATGTGTTCTGGAATATTTGACCAGAGTGAGCCAAAATTAACATCCGTAATGTCGATATTTCCCGTCAACTTACCATCAATAATCTCTGGCAGATGGGTTGGCAAGGTCACAATATCAGCTGGATTCAGTTCACGACCGACTGCTTCAAATGTCATCAACCCAGCCGCAAGTCGGGCCCCATTATAGGCATAAATGTCTCGGCCGTGGAACGTTGCTGATTTTTCTGATCCAGGTAACCGGTTGACCGTTTCATCAATGACTCGGACTGCTTCAATCCCGTATTCCAGCGCTAAGTGCGTCAGCGTCCCATTATCTGGGGTCACAACGTATTGACCTGTTTTTAACTTTGCCAGCAATGATAACCGCTTTGAGCCGACACCAGGATCAATGACCGAAACAAACACCGTGCCCTTAGGCCAATATTTAACCGTCTGAGCCAATCGAAATGACCCTTCAAAAATGTTAAATGGGGTGATGCCATGTGTCAAATCTGCCACGGTGATCTCATCACTAACACCATACGCGACACCATACATGGCAGAAACGGCTCCATCTTGGCGACCAAAATCAGTTTGCAGTACTAGATATTTTCCCATAATTGCTCCTTTAATACAAAAAAACCTCTATGATCTAAAAAAATCATAGAGGACGTCATCAACGCGGTACCACCTCAATTTATAATTACCATCAACCCCGGTAATTAACTTAAGTAGCTATAAGGCACCACCCTGATATTTCGTTACCTTCAATATCATCAATGCTCCAGACCATCTTCAGCAACACCCGTTTATGTGCTTACACCATTTGCACACTCTCTGGAAAACTTTGGTAACTTACTCATCCTTCAACACATTAAAAAACTATGAGATTTACTATAATTTAAAAAACATTCTTTGTCAATGCCCATTAAGCAAGACGCTTATTTTGCAGCGTCATCATCTGCTGCTGCCATTTCGGTCGCCGCGAGTACCGCTTCATTAATCGTTTGTAATTCACGATTATAGAACTCTGAAATTTTGGCATTGACTGAATCTGGGTCATCTAGATAAGCCGCGACCGATGCTGCTAATTCAATACGCATCCCCGAATGAGTCACCAACGGATGCTCGACATACATATACAGATTCACCTCAGCCTCAGGATCATTGATCACGATTTTCCCTAATTGATTAGCATACCGAATCGGCAAATTCACCAAATTCGTTTCTAACGCTAAATGAATCGGCTCATCACCACTCACTAACGTTTCAACACTCAACAAATCACCCGCGGCAAGATGTTTTTGGACAAAAGTAAACATCGTATCCAACACAATCGTTGCTTGATCCGCTGCCGTCCAAGTTTGGTGCACAAACGTATCGTTGGTCACTTTTTCAATCAAATCATTTCCTGACAATAACATTTGCCACCCTCACTATTCTACTTCTGCCAAAAATTCTTCTAAGGCCATTGAAGCTTCAGCCCATGCTTCCTCAACGTCACTTAATTCAGCGTTCACTTTTTCAATTTCATTGTTAATTTCGGTTAATTTACCTAGATCACTGCTATTTTCCGGCGCATTTAATGCCTCGGTTAATTTAGTTTGTTGGTCAGCTAATACCGTCATTTGCTCTTCAGCATTGGTAATGGCCCGTTCTAATTTACGCTGTTCCTTAGCCCGTTCCTTACTTTGCTGATAGTCAACCACGATACCGGTTGTCGTTGCCTCACCAGTTGGACTTTCTTGCGCAACACTTTGTTCATCGGCTGCTTTTTTCTCAAGGTAATAATCATAATCACCATCATAGAAAGTCGCTCCCGTGGGTGCTAGTTCAACCACTTCAGTCGCCACTTCATTGATAAAGTAACGGTCATGTGACACAAATAAAATCGTCCCATTATATTCATTCAATGCGGTTTCTAACACTTCACGTGAATCGATATCTAAGTGATTTGTTGGTTCGTCCAAAATTAAGAAATTATCTTGATTCATCGCCAAAACGGTTAACAACAAGCGGGCTTTTTCGCCACCTGATAAGGCACTCACCTTTTTCTCAACGGTATCGCCTGAGAACAAAAACGAACCTAAAATTGAGCGAATATCTTTTTCTGGTGTGGTTGGATGCAAATCCCAAACTGAATTAAGCACTGTTTTATTAGGGTCAAGGGTTTGTTGTTCTTGATCGTAATAACCAATTGAGATGTTGGCCCCAAGTTTAATCGTGCCACCCAATAAGGGTAACTTACCCAGCAACGTTTTAATGAAGGTGGATTTACCAATACCATTTGGTCCAACTAAAGCAACCGCATGTTGCTTATCGACGTCCATATTGAGATGCTCGGCTAAAATATTTTGCAAATCATAACCTAACTTCACATCACGCACCCGTAATACTTCATTACCTGACTCTTCCTTGGCACTGAAGGTAATATGGGCAACACCAGATTCGTTCTTAGGTGCCTCCAAGCGTTCCATTTTGGCTAGCTGCTTCCGACGCGACTGTGCTCGTTTTGTCGTTGAAGCCCGAACGATATTGCGATTCACAAAGTCTTCTAACTTTGCAATTTCTTCTTGTTGCTTATTAAACGCTTTTTGCTCGGCCAAAACCTTGGCTGCTTTTTTCGCCATATACGTCGAATAATTCCCCGTATAGTGATCCAGCTGGCCAGAGTGCATGTCATATACTTCTGTAACTACCCGATCCAAGAAATAACGATCGTGTGAAACAATCAGGAGCGCACCACGATAATTCTGGAGGTAATTTTCTAACCAGGTCAAGGTCTTCATATCCAAATGATTGGTTGGTTCATCCAAAATCAGCAAATCTGGCGTTTCTAATAATTGCTTGGCAATCGCTAAACGCGTACGTTGCCCACCTGATAATGAGGCCACCTTGCGATCATAGAAACTCTCGTCAAAATCAAATCCCTGTAAAAAGCTACGAATCGTCGATTCATAGCCATAGCCATTGCTGGCATTGAAATCATATTGTAATTGATCGTACTGCCGCAACAAATTTTGATATGCAACTGATTCATAATCTGTGGTATTGGCAATGTCGATCTCCAATGCACGCATTTTTTGTTCCATCGCACGAACTGCCGCAAACGAGTCTAACATCTCATTGTAGACACTCTTATCAGAAGTAAGTCCCGAATTTTGCGCCAAATAAGCCAGCTTGAGTCCCTTCTTCATCGAAATGATCCCCTCATCAGGTTGGGTTTCCCCAATGAGCATCTTCAACAAAGTTGACTTACCAGCTCCGTTACGGCCGACTAGGCCGACTCGAGCACCCTCTTGCACTTGCATTGAGATATTATCAAAGAATGTGACCCCGCTAAAACGACGTGCGACATTACTAGCTTGTAAAATAATCATGCTTACCTCTAACAACCACTGTCTGAGTGGTTTCTTGTTTCTTGTATCTATATCTAATTAGTGTACCATGCCAACTGAAAAACCACACCTTAGCAGCCGCTAAAATGTGGTTTTCAAGCAATTACTTGGCTTCGTCAGCACTAAAGTTATTGATGAAGTATAACAATGTTTGTAGTTCATTCGTCAAGTCGACGTTTTGCACTAAAACATCCTTGGAAACATCTAAACGCAAGGGCGTAAAATTAAGAATACCCTTCACGCCACATGCCTCTAACCGATGCGCAATGTCTTGAGCAACGGTCGCAGGCACTGTCAAAATTGCCACCTCAATCCGTTGATCTGAAATTTGCTTTTCTAAATCATCGAGGCTGTAGACGGGAACCCCTGATTTGATGGTGTTTACAATGTCAGGATTAACATCAAACGCCGCTGAAATGCGCGCATTAGAGCTTTGATGGAAGTTGTAGTTCAATAGGGCTTGCCCCAAGTTTCCGACCCCAACTAAAGCGACCGATGCTAAGTCTTCTTGATTTAATACTTCTGAAAAGAAGGCCAATAAGGCTTTAACGTCATAGCCATAGCCACGTTTACCCAACGCACCAAAGTATGAGAAGTCACGGCGAATGGTTGCAGCATCAAATTTCACCGCATCTGAAAGTTCTGTTGATGAAATTCGGGTGGTACCTGCATCTAACAACAACTTTAAATAACGGTAGTAAATTGGTAAGCGCTTTGCAGTAGCGCGTGGAATTTCATGTTCTGCCATATTATATCTGTTCCTATCTCTCAAAATTTTATTAATATTTTAACTGAATCGCCTGCTAATTAACTATGAAAGCGATGCTAAATCACACAATTTTTAGACTCATAGCATCAAAAAAAGTTTGTGAATATTACACAAACTTAGTTTATCATATATTTACTATTTGTGAAACAATAAACATAAAATATTTGTAAATACTGTCAATTAATTATGACTTTTAGGCTTACCTTTGTTCTTAGAATGCTTACGCTTAGCCTTCTTTTCCTTTTCAAAACGATCCACTCGTGAAACGACTTCGACCTTTTTCACGCCAGGACGGACCTTTTTAACTGGGGTTGGCTTTGCCTCAACCACCGCTGCAGCATCATCAAAAGCCTGCACACTCGAAACTAGCCGCTTTTTCTTCACATCTGGCGTCGCTGATCGTGGGGTGGTCTGAACACTTTCCCTTGGTTCGTCATGACGACGCGCCTCTTGACCATTTGTCGTGGCGATTTCAACCTTAACTAACCGCTTTAAATCACGCAAATCATGATCGTTACCAAGCGTTAACACCAAGCCAGCTTTACCCATACGCCCAGTACGCCCGGCACGATGTGTATAGGTTTCCCCATTACGTGGCAAATCAAAGTTCACCACTGCTGGCAAATCGGCGATATCCAACCCACGCGCTGCCACATCCGTAGTCAGCAAAAATTTAGCTTTGCCATTGCGGAAGTTTTCCAATGACTTCGCCCGGGTTGAACTCGAATCACCACTGACCAAGGTGGCCATTGCCACGTGTTCATGGGCTAAGTAACTAGCCGTTGTCTTCAATGCCTTAGTCGTGTTAAAGAAGATCATGGCTTGAAAATTCTTACGTGAAGCTAATTGGCGTAAGCGTTTCGTCCGTTGGTCATTGGCGGTTGGCCAAAATTCATGCGTAATCGATGTGGGCATTGGGACATCCCGTCGATCAATACGTTCAAATTCGCGATCAAACAAACCGGCCGCGACCGTTGGGTCAACCTCTGTCGCCCCAAATAAGGCCACTTGTACCTCAGAATCATTAATCGCATCCCAGATACCATCAATCTGATCAGCCGTTTCTTCACGTAACAAAACATCCGCTTCATCTAAAAGGAGTGTCCGCAACCGGGCTAGCTTAAGCTTACCATTGTGGACCAACTCAGCGACTCGACCAGGCGTACCCACGATAATCTCTGGGTGCTTCTTCAATGACTCGATTTGTCGTTTAACATTGGCACCACCCGTTAAGGCCAGGACCTTTAAGTCCAGCAAAGTTGCCCATTCCCGGATTACCCGGGTTGATTGCATCGCCAGCTCTTGTGAAGGTGCCAAGATTAGCAATTGCTCACCATCCCCAGGCTGTAGGTTTGGTAAAAGTGGCCAAGTAAACGCAAGGGTTTTCCCAGTTCCCGTTGGCGCCAAAGCGTCAATCGAAGCCCCTTCAGCTAATGGTGTCGCCACAGCTTCTTGAATGGGGGTTAATTTAGTGAACCCGATTGTTACCAAACGATTCGCAAATAATTCATGCATATAATTTTCCTTAATTCTCTCTTGATTGGATGGTCGCATCCACGCGTTCTAATCGATACTTACTATTCTATCATGAATGACGTTGAAATTCTTGCTGACTAAGGCACTTTCACTGGTCGGAACACAAAAAAATGTCGTCCTATAATGGACGACATTTCACTGATAGCTTAGGCTGGATCTGATGGGAAGACCACTCCTGCATCTTTTCGTAGGTTTGTCAAAACGGCGTTAACGCGTTGACTGGTCAACAACAATTCATTATAACGTGCTTCATTGGCAACTGGTTCGTTGATAATTGCTGCAAAGAGCCGGGCCTCTTCAACCATTGGATTCGCTGGTGCTGGTGTTGAAATAACCGTGCGTGAGCCCTGACCATCGTCATAAATCACTTCTTCAAGTTCCGCGATGTTATCAATGATGATGGTATCACGGTACCCTAGAATCTCTGATTGCAAGTATGAGTTGGCACCCTTACCAAAAATCAAGGTGACATCAAAGTCTGCATAACGCAAAATCGCTGTCCCACGACCATCAGTATCATTATTCAACAAGGTTGCAAAATAGTGTGAACTCTTAGGCATCCCAAACAGTGCAATCGCGGCATACAAAGGATAGACCCCTAAATCAGCAAGTGCCCCCGCTGAAAACTCACGATTCAAGACGTTGGGATTTTCACCAGCCAGGTAAGCATCAAAGCGTGAAGAATACTTTTCATAAACAAATGTTGCCCCGGAGATATGCTCCATCTCGCCAATCTTCTTAGCAATCGCCTTGAAGTTTGCTTGTTGAATGTGCCGGGCAGCTTCAAACACGTGGACGTTATTTTCACGCATCAAGGTATAGATGGCTTCATATTGCTTGGTATTATCAAACGCTGACTTTTCAACGATAACTTCAACCCCAGCTTTAAGTGCTTCAGCTGCCTGCGCAAAATGTAACCCATTCGGTGAGGCAATGTAGACAACATCGATCCCACTATTAAAAAATTCATTTAAATCAGTATAGACGGTAGCTTCTGTCTCAAATTTATCAGCAAAAGCCGCCCCAGAGTCAGAATGTCGTGAATAAACGGCTGACAATGCATATTCCCCAGTGATATGCGCAGCTTCGACAAACATCTGTGTGATCCAATTTGTACCAATCGTTCCCAACTTAAGTGTCATGTTGAGGCCCTCTTTTCTTTGAATACCTCCATTATAGACTGAACTGCATTTCCTGTCGAAACAAAAAACGAACACTGCGAGCAGTGTCCGTCCTGGATAATTCGTTTACTTGATTTTTTGTGTATTTTCATCGAAATTCAGTGGTGCTAGCATGCGCATCAACATCACCTTTTCCATCTGCTTAAAATGTCTTGTCATCTGCTTAATCATGAACATATCCTCCTCGATCTCATGTCTGTTTCGATTTTGGGAATAGGTCATTGACCTCCTTTCATGATTCGACCACAACTTTGTTTTGAGTATATTAATCCAAATGATGAACTTTGTCAACTCAAAATGATAATATGTTCGTATTCTACTTGAGCTCCTGCTGCAATTCGTGGAGGAAGAGCATCGTTTCAATTGGTGTCATATTAGCTACATCCGCAGTCTGCAATTTCAGGAGTACCGTTTGCGTTGCCTGATCGACCGCTGTTGCAAATAAATCTAGTTGTTGGTCGGTTGGTACAGCTTCTGGCGTAGGCGTGACATCAGTTGGGCTAACGGTCGCCACCGTTGATGGCGCCACATCTTGATTTTCAAGCATTTTTAGGAGCGTATCCGCGCGGTCAATCACCGCTGTGGGTAAGCCGGCCAACTTAGCGACGTTAATCCCGTAAGATTGGTCCGCTGGTCCTGGTAATACTTTGTGTGAAAAAATCAATTGACCATTTTCTTCAGATGCCCCAACGTGCACATTACGTAACTTAGGTAATGCTTGATCCAAGGTCGTCAACTCATGGTAGTGCGTTGAAAAGAGCGTTTTAGCGTGCACATTTTCATGAACGTATTCAATAATCGCCTGGGCCAATGCCATACCATCGTAAGTGGCCGTGCCCCGCCCTAGCTCATCAAATAGAATTAGCGAGTCTTTCGTCGCATTTTGCAGGGCCGTATTTGCCTCAGCCATCTCCACCATAAAGGTCGAATTACCCGAAATCAAATCATCGGCGGCGCCTATCCGGGTGAAAATTTGATCAAAAATCGGCAACTTAGCCGCATCAGCTGGTACAAATGACCCAATTTGCGCCAAGATAACCGTCAGTGCTAACTGACGCATATAGGTTGATTTACCTGACATATTCGGCCCAGTGATTAACTGAATCTGTTCATCGGCAGCCATCATAATGTCATTAGCCACATAGGCTTGGTGGCCAAGCACTTTTTCAATAACCGGATGCCGTCCATTTTTGATGTCTAGATCGTTGTTTTGTGTAATTTCAGGCCGCACAAACTGATAATTTTCTGCGACCGTCGCTAGCGCCTGCAGCACATCTAATTCGGCAAGCGTGCTGGCCAATGATTGAATACGCGCAATATTTTGCTTAATCTGTTCGCGCAACGCACTCAACAAACTATATTCAAGTTGGCTCGATTGGGCTTCAGCTTCCAAAATTTTTTGTTCATGTACTTTCAATTCTGGTGTCACAAAGCGTTCAGCATTCACCAAGGTCTGCTTACGGGTATACCGGTCAACATCTAACTTGGGAATATTGGCTTTGGTCACTTCAATGTAATAGCCAAAAACCTTATTGAAGCCAATCTTAAGGGAATTAATACCTGTCGCTTCACGCTCAGTGGCTTCCAACTCAGCTAGCCAACGCTTACCATTTTTCATGATATCGCGGTAGTCGTCTAACTGTTGATTGTAGCCTGCCTTGATAATGCCACCATCCGTGACTGAAATCGGTGGTTCCTCCGTAATTGCCTCAGTAATCACTTGTTCAATATCAGTAACGGGGTCCAGATGTGCCACTAAACCACCAAAAATGGCTGTATCCATATCAGACAAGATGACCAGAATTGCAGGGACTTGCCGCAATGAATTACGTAGTTGGAGCAAATCACGGCCATTAGCCGTCCCATAGGCGACCCGTCCAGCAATGCGTTCCAGATCATAAACCTGTTGCAAGGCATCTTGCAAGGCAGCCCGATTAAAGTAATCCTTTAAAAACGCCCCAATTTTATCGTAACGTGCTTCCAACTGCATTTGATCTAACAGCGGTTGTTCCAGCCATTGCTTCAACATCCGCCCACCCATGGCCGTCTTAGTCTCATCCAACAGCCATAACAACGTGCCTGAACGCTGCTGCGTACGTAGATTAACGGTTAATTCTAAATTAGCCCGTGAATTGCGATCCATCTTGAGATATTGCGCAATTTCGTAACTGGTCGCTAATTGGAGATGATCTAATGACCGTTTTTGTGTCGTAAATAGATAAGTTAACAAGACTGCTACGGTCTGCGCTTCTTCACCAGATAGTTGTTGGGTGAGATATGAAATCTCGGCCGAACGGGTCACAGTTGACACATGCGAAATCAAAATGCCTAAATTTGTTAAATTAGCTAATAAATCCTCAGCTAGTTCACTATCAGTCACAATTTCGCGCGTTTCCAGGCGCGCGATTTCATTGAGAATAGCATTTGTCGAATTGAGCGTCGTGGCGCGCACTTCCCCCGTCGAAAGATCGGCATAACTCAGGCCATAAACCGGCTCAGTACCTGATATGGCCACCAAGTAATTATTTTCCTTAGCAGCATCGGCACCCGTTCGCATACGTGTACCAGGTGTTACCAATTGAACAACCTCTCGTTTAACCATGCCCTCGGCAGTCGCTGGATCTTCCATTTGCTCAACAATCGCCACTTTATAACCTTTATCAACTAAAATATCAATATAATTTTGCGCGGCGTGATGCGGTACGCCCGCCATTGGTACCGGATTAGCAGAATGTTTATTCCGCTGCGTCAACGTTAGCTCAAGTAATTGTGATCCTTTGATCGCATCATCATTAAACAACTCATAAAAGTCACCCAATCGATAGAACAAAAATGCATCTGGATATTGCGCTTTGATGGCATTATACTGCTGCATCATCGGCGTTTCTTTTACTTTTGCCATGTCTCACTCCTTAACCTTGATTACTATGTATAGTGGCCATTGCCACTCGCTGTTACTTAATCTTCATCCTTCAACAAATCAGCCAATCCGGCCAACGGTGTGTTGGCAGCTTTGGGTTGGTCCACGGTTTGTTGTTGATAATCATCTTCAGAAATAACGACCCAACCATTACCTGCAGGCATTGGTTCATCTGCTTCACCTGGCGCCAAAACTTGTAGTGGAATTTGCAAAACAATGTATTCAGCGACGGCTTGATCAAAGTCAATCACCTCATCATTAATCAAAATCACTGAATCTTCGATTTCATACCGCTCAGCGTTGGCTTCAGCGTTGATGTATACTTCATCAATGTCAAATGATAATGGTAAAGTAACGGGTTTTCCTGAACGCGTTGAGGGGGTCACAATCGTGGTCTCAACATGGGCGTGCACGATAATATCAGTCCGATCTGCCTGAGCGAATCCTTTAACTTGAACCGGTTCAATTGCCTCAATGACATCCCCAAAGTTGGTGGTAAGCTTCTCTGCCAGATCAATGGTTTCCTCAAAGGGGTATGCTTCTTGCTTGTACTTTTGTAATTCAACAAATTGCCACTTCATAGTAGTACCTCATTCTAAAATAATTGGTATGCGACCAGTGTCTTGGTGCATCCCGTTTGTGCTCGGGTTAGTCATTAATTCATAGAGCCGACCAGCACGGTAATCTAATTTCTGGAGTCCAGCAATTGCTTGTTCATCCGTGCGATTGACCACTGGTAATGCCACCTGCTGTCGGTGGTCTTTAATGAATTGACGGCCCCGACCAGTCGTCCCCAACACGCGTAAATACGGTTGTTGCATCGCCAGTTGCATCTCATCATCTGTGATGTTTAACAGGGTGTATAACAAACTACGTTGGAGCCGGGCCTGGGTATAGCGTTTCGATTTATAGCGCGCCATTAACTCGGTCATCGAGGCATTTTTTGGTAACCTGTCCATAACTGTGTGTAATCGGAAAGCCAGTCCATCATTGAGTTGATAGATCTTTTCTAATGCACTTACCGGTGACATTTGCACCCGGTAGCGCAGCAATGGTAACCACTCATCCCACTCCTGAACCACGGCTGGGCTTGCAAAGGCAGCGGCTACTTGCGTGGGGACATACTTGGTCAATTCAGAAAACTGTTCGGCCGCTGCCAACGCCCGAATCGTTGTTGCACTCGCGATATGCTCATCTGTGGCAACGACATCATGATACTGGGCTGCAACCCGTTGGATGGGTTGTAGCTGAACTCGATCCGCTAGTCCTAAATCTAACAGGGCACTGGCATAACTTAACCCCAAAATATCATTTGGATCGGTCAATGAGACCCCCAATTCAGCTTGCAGAACTGTATTTACCGCGGTGGCATAGGTTTGTGAATAGTCTTTAAACGCGGCTGCATGCGTTAGTTTTTCACGTGCCGCCTTCGCTAAAGCCATGAAATCCCAATCAACATGTTCGGCGCCAAAAACAATGGCATCAACACCCGCATCAACTAGAATCTGAATGGCCCCACGCGCAAAGATGTGCCCCGGTTGCACCGCAAAAGCCAAGGGCAATTCATAGACCACATCGACGCCATGCTCCAATGCAAATCTCGCGCGGGTCCACTTATCAAAAATAGCAGGCATGCCCCGTTGCACAAAGTTACCGCTCATCACTGCCACGACGGTCGCCGCACCGGTAAGCTGTTTAGCTTGCTCAATGTGGTAGATATGTCCGTTGTGGAAGGGATTATATTCGGTTACTAGCCCAACTACTGTCATCCTGCTATCCTCTTATTTTTTTGTTGCCGAAAAGAACCAACGCGGCGTGGCGTCATCTATCTCGGTTTGCCGGCCAAAATCACCCGTCACCTGAATGTTTTCAAAACCAGCTGTTTCCAGTAAACGCATATAGGTTGCTACCGGATAAGTCCGCTCGGTATGGATTTCTTGAATTTGTTTATAACCATCAATGGCTTCATCATAAACAAAAAAGGTCAATTCATGTTCGGCCGTGTGCGCTTGTTCCTCAATCCCATATGAAGACCACATAAAGGCGGTCTCTTCATCATGCCAGTTATACATATACCCTGGATAATAAACATCCGTTTGGTAGGGTGAAATGACATCAAAGACAAACTGACCGGCATCTTCCAAATGGGCCGCGACCTGTTTGAAAGCCATGAGCATCTCATCTTCATTGGCCAAATAATTAAATGAATCCGCAAACGAAGTAATCGTAGCAAACTTTTCAGGATAATCTGACCACTCCCGCATATCGCCTTGAATCAACGGCAAATCAACGCCCGCTTCACGAGCATGTTGCATCGCCAAAGTGAGCATCTCTTCAGATAAGTCAAAGACGGTGACGTCAAACCCAGCCTGCTTCAACATAATGGCCAAACGTCCAGCCCCACCAGCTAATTCCAACAACTTACCTTGTGGATTCACAATGGTCTTCAAAGCATATTGAAACCAATCTTCATATGCTGATTCATCAAATAAATCATCATACAACTTAGCAAATGTTGCGTAATTAGCCATGTGTACTCCTTAGCTTAGAATTCTTCTTTGACAATCCAGTTTTCGATATCGATATCCTTACCTTCGGCACCCCATAGTTTTTCGAGGTTATAGAAGCTACGCGTATCCTTTTTGAAGATGTGAACGATGACATCCCCAAAGTTCATCAACACCCACTCACCCTCACGGCGACCTTCATGCTTAATTAATGGATAACCAGCTTCCGCCATCTTGTCTTCAATTTCGTCAGCGATCGCGACAACTTGACGATTTGTGGGCGCATCCAAAATCACGAAGGCATCAGCCAACAATGAGATTTCGTGGATATCAAGCGCAACAATATCTTCAGCGCGCTTTTGGTCAGCTGCCTTCACAGCAACTTCTAACATATTTTCTAATGACATAATTTTCCCTTACTTCGTGGCCCAAGCATTATAGGTGTAAACCGATGCTGGGTAAACTTTGGTTTCTTTTTTCAATAAGTATTCAAGCGTGTGTTTGGCTTGCCAACCAACACTGGCATCTAAATCAGCCATGGTTAGTTGACGAACTTCTGCCACCCCTGGAAAATCGCGACCAATTTCAACGAAATCAGCCATATAAATGATTTTAGCCAATGGCGTCATGTAAGGCGCCCCCGTCGTGTGTTGCCGGATGGCATCCAAAATCTCTTGATCATAGATGTGTAACTCATCAGCCACCATTTCAGCGCCAACGACACCATGCCAAATGTAATTACCCCAATTAACCAAATCAGCATCCAAATGCTTGGCTGCAATCACGGCTAAGAAATCAGCATCTGAGCGTTCCTTAGCATAGTCATGGGTCAAAGCACCAATTGACGCCTTTTCAGGATTAACATCCCACTTTTGAGCTAACGCAATGGCCATGGCTTCAACACGTAATACATGATTAAAGCGGTATTCTGACAACCCGCTTTGCACCTTAGCAATAAGTTCGGCACGACTACCATCAAAGTAGCGGCCGGTGTAAATCATTTCGCTCATCTTGATATAATCCATTCTCTAATATATACGCTGCAACTAAATCTGGTAATAAATATCGCACACTGCGATTGGTCGCGAGTCGCTGACGAATATCCGTCGAACTCACTGCCAAATCCGGAATTTCAACCCACTCAATTGGATAGTTACTCTGTCGTGGCTGACCAGGTCGGTTCACACCCACGAACGTCACCAGTTTTAAGAGATCATCAATCCGGTACCAGGTGGGCAAATAGGCTACTTCGTCACCGCCGACAATGAAGTAATATTCATAGTTAGGATGTTCCAATTTTAATTGTAACATCGTGTTATATGAATAACTCTTCCCGCCTCGCTGCACTTCAAGCAACTCAATGCCAAAACGACTATTCCCCTGAATAGCTGCTTTAACCATGCGCGCTCGATGCCAGGGATCAATGGCCGCTTTCAGATCGACATGGGGGGGCTTAGCATTCGGCATAAAGTAGACTTTATCCAATCCCAGCTGGTCCGCGACTTGTTCAGCAATCACCAAATGGCCCATATGTGGTGGGTTAAATGTCCCTCCCAAAATACCAATTTTTTTCTTTTCTTGGACAAAAGCCTGGCTAGGTTGGGTTTGCGTGAATGTGTGTTCAATTTTCATATCCAGAGTTTGTGCCATATGAGAACCTCCATCATGACTACGGATACATGATTGAATTAAATCTTCTGCACTGCAGCTGAGTAGTGCCGATTTTCGGCTTCTGATGACTCGCCAAACAAAACCAGGGTATGACCGATTGTTTGCACAACTTGAATGCCAGTTTCCTCTTCAATCATTGTCTTTAATTCATTAACCGCAACGTCTGAATTATTTAAGATATTAACCTTGAATAATTCGCGCTTGTTAATCGCTGCTGATAGTTGTTCCAACCATTCAGGCGTCAAACCTTGCTTTCCAACACTGAAAAGAGGCTTCATTGTGTGTGCCTGAGCACGTAACCAGCGCTTTTGCTTACCGCGTAATGCTATCATTTTAAATCATTGCCTTTCGTGTGAGGACAGAAACGCCTTTAGGGGCCCAACCAGCAATCACGGTCTCGGCTGGCACAGTAATCCAACCGAGGCCATCAATCACTAAATCAGTTTTTTCTGTCGTTTTAAATTCGTGTCGTTGCAACGGTGGCAAGGCTGCCAACCCCTCCGTTGTGGGTGGTAACAGCAGTTCACCGGCATGCTTGCTGTAGAAGTCATCCGCATTGGCCAACTTCGTGCGGTGCAACATCAAGTTATTTTCAAAGTACGCTGTGATACCTGTCTTTGGTCCTTGAATATAATCAAAACGAGCCAATGCCCCCATGAACAAAGTCTGTTCTGGGTTTAGTTGGTATGTTTTAGGCTTCAATTCCTTTTGCGGTGACACATACTTCAAATCATTTGGTGTCAGGTAATGTGCCATTTGATCGGCATGGATAATACCAGGTGTGTCAATAATATTTGACGCATCATCCAATGGAATTTCGATACGATCCAAAGTTGTGCCTGGGAAACGTGATGTCGTAATGACATCCTTTTTGTCGCCAGTCACATACTTAATGATTTGATTAATCAAGGTTGACTTACCGACATTCGTGACACCCACGACATAGACTGACCGACCATCACGATACTCCTCGATCAGATCCAATAAGTGTGGGATATCATCCCCATTCTTACCTGAAGTCAATGCGACATCCACAGGCCGTAAACCGGCCATATTAGCTTGTTGCCGCATCCAATCACGAATTTTAGTCCGCTTCAAAGAACGTGGTAACACATCTACTTTGTTTCCAACCAATAAGACCGGATTAGAACCAACAAATCGGTGCAATCCTGGAATTAATGACCCACTGAAGTCAAAGACATCCATCACATAAACCACCAATGAATTAGTAGCTGAAATCTGGTCCAACAAGCGACGGAAATCATCGTCTGTCAAATCAACTGGTTGAATTTCGTTATAGTGGCGCAACCGGAAACAACGTTGGCATAATACTTCATCATGCTCAAAGCCCTTTAACAATGCAGACATTGGTGTGTAACCCAATTCACCTTTTTTGGTGGTTTGAATTAAGGCGCCACACCCAATACAGCGCAAGCCATCAGCTAGTAATCCTTGTACTTCTGTTTCACTAATCAAGGTTAGTCCTCCATGTTAATTCGGGGTGATTTTTCAACATATTCTTCTTTACCCCTTTTTCAAAGAATCGATTAATTTTTGTATTCCATTGATCTGTTTCAATTAATGGTTTCACCAAAATGCTGCGAATACCGAAATTATTTGCAGCCCATACGTCAGTGAGTAACTGATCACCCACCATGACCACCTGCGCCTTGTCGACTTGTAGACGGTCGACAGCTTCATGTAATCCGCGCGTCAATGGCTTGAATGCACGTGATACGTAGTCTAAACCTAAGGGATTAGCAATACGGGCAATTCGTTCGGCCTTATTGTTTGAGACGATCATCACGCCAATATCAGCTGCAGACATGGCATCTAACCATTGATGTAATTCTTTAGTGCCATCCGGATTATTCCAGGCAATCAACGTGTTATCTAAGTCAGTTAAGATGACTTTAATCCCCTGGGACTTTAGGTTTTCTGGAGTTAGTCGATAAATTGCATCAACCATCCAAGTAGGCGTATACTTTTCGCTCATTTAATCTTCTCTCGTAATTTATTAGTCTACTTCAGCACGATGTCAGAGGATCTCTGACGTTATCCAATTCATTATACGCTAAAAAGCCCTATCGATAAAGGCGCGGGTTGACATCTGTTAATGTTTAAGGTTTTTTTGAATCCTTTGCGCCTTATATAAAATCATTTGGGATACCTAAATTTTCCTGCGATTTCATGCTAAAATAAAGTGGATTAATAAAAATGACCCCTTTCATTAACACTGCCTTTTTGAGACAGTCTAGCGCGAGTTATGATATCCGTCCTTATCGGTTTGGTAAGACGAATACGTAGCGCCATTTATGAAATAACAATTGGGAAAAGTGAGTAGCTATGAATAAAAATAATCTTGTTAAAAATACCAAATTAGTCGGGATTGGAATTGGTGGGTTCATCATCATGGCCATGATTGCATTTGGTGTGACCACCACTTTTTTAAATATTACCAGTCCCACCTCTAACAGTGCCACTTCTTCTAGCAAGGCGACCACGTCTGCTAGTTCAAGTAGTAGCTCAACTGCCACTACATCTGACAGTAGTTC
The DNA here is from genome assembly GCF_001761545.1 of Weissella soli. Taxonomy (NCBI): domain Bacteria; kingdom Bacillati; phylum Bacillota; class Bacilli; order Lactobacillales; family Lactobacillaceae; genus Weissella; species Weissella soli. The sequence continues at coordinate 1,259,265 of NZ_CP017326.1, forward strand.
TTCTAGCTCTACTACATCTTCGGCATCATATGCCTCAGCATCGACAACTGCCGTTAAAACATACACCGTTGCCAGTGGGGAAACATTAACGTCCATCTTCCGTAATTTTGCCACCAATCACGGCCTGACTACCGCAGAAGCACAAGCGCAAATTTTAGCTGTCAATTCAAATTTGACGGTTACTTCAGACTTACAAACGGGGCAAGTGATTAACTTACCCGATTTACCATAAACGACTCAAAAAGGGTGCCGACGATATTGTTTCGTCGACACCTTTTTAGTTCACAGCGTACTTCGCGCTAGCTTCCATTTTGAAAACTGCCAGTTGCTAACATTAAAAGTCTTCTTGCCAGTAACTGGCAAGAAGACTTTTCGTGCTTCAGGATGATTGTGAGATGTTACTTTTCGGAAATAGATGCAATACCTGGCAAAGTCTTACCTTCCAAGTATTCCAATGAAGCGCCACCACCAGTTGAGATGTGTGACAAACGATCAGCTACACCCAATTGTTGAACTGCGGCTGTTGAATCACCACCACCAACGATGGTTGTCGCACCATTTTCTTCAGTAACCTTAACAAGTTCTTCACCAATGGCCAAAGTTCCCTTAGCAAAGTTTGGCATTTCGAAGACACCCATAGGTCCATTCCAAACAACAGTCTTTGCATCAGCCAAAACAGACTTGAACAATTCAACAGACTTAGGTCCAATATCTAGACCCATGTAGCCATCCTTAACACCATCTTCAGCGATGTAAGTATCAGCGTCATTGTTAAATGCCGCTGCAGCAATTGCGTCAACTGGCAAAACCAACTTGTCACCTGCTTCAGCAATTAATTGCTTAGCCAATTCAACCTTGTCTTCTTCAAACAAAGAGTTTCCAATGGCCTTGCCGTTGGCAGCATCGAATGTGAAGGCCATACCGCCACCAACGATGACCTTATCAGCCTTCTTTAACAAGTTTTCAATGATTGTAATCTTGTCTGACACCTTAGCACCACCGATAATGGCAACGAAGGGACGCTCTGGCGCTTCAACAGCACCACCCAAGAACTTGATTTCTTTTTCCATCAAGAAGCCGGCAGCTGTTTGTGCAATGTTAGCAGCAATTCCGGCGTTTGAAGCGTGCGCACGGTGTGCAGTTCCAAAGGCATCGTTAACAAAAACATCGCCCAATGAAGCCCAGTACTTACCCAACTCAGGATCATTCTTAGACTCACGCTTAACTTCAACACCGTCTTTGACATCTTCATAACGTGTGTTTTCAAAGATCAAAACTTGACCGTCTTCCAACGCATCGATAGCATTTTCCAATTCGACACCTTCAGTTGCTGGCACGAAAGTAACTGCTTGTCCAAGCAAGTCAGCCAACTTTTGTGCAACTGGGCGCATTGACAAACCTGGCTTGTCATCTTCACTCTTAATACGTCCCAAGTGAGAGAACAATACGGCACGTCCGCCTTGAGACAAAACGTACTTGATAGTTGGCAATGCAGCTACGATACGATTGTCATTTGAAACAACCACTTCACCGTTTTCTTCCTTCAAAGGAACGTTGAAGTCGACACGCATCAAAACTTTCTTACCCTTCAATTCCAAGTCTTCAACAGTTAACTTAGCCATTGTGAGAAATCCTCTTTTTCTTTAAGTATGTTTATATTTTAACAAATTTACGGCTATAAAAGTATAGACAATCCGTTAAAACCGCTAAATGTTTTTTGATTTTAAAAAAAAGACTACTAGTCCAGGACTAATAGTCTTTAATCCAACGAATCGGATTACAAAGTTGCAAAGTGCAACAAAGTACGGATCATGTTTGAAGTGAAACCATACTCGTTGTCGTACCAAGCAGCAACCTTAACCAATTGTTGTCCATCACCTTCAACGATTTCAGTTTGAGTTGGGTCAAAGACAGTTCCGTGAGTGTCGTTAATGATATCTGATGATACCAAACCGTCACCGTTGTAACCGAATGAGTCTGACTCGTACTTCTTCATTGCAGCATTAACTTCTTCAACTGTAACGTTCTTCTTCAAAACAGCAGTCAATTCAGTGATTGATCCATCAGGAACCGGAACACGGATAGCTGAACCAGTCAACTTGCCATCCAATGAAGGCACTACTGATCCGATAGCCTTAGCGGCACCAGATGAGTGTGGCAATGAGTTTGATGCAGCATCGCGGTTAGCTTGACGCTTTGCGAAGTTAGCTGACTTAGGTCCGTCTTGCAAGCTTTGTGAAGCAGTGTAAGCATGAACAGTCAACATCAAACCAGTCTTAACACCAAATTCTTCTTCCAATGCATAGGCCATAGGAGCCAATGATTGAGTCGTGCATGAACCGGCAGAAACGATACGATCATCTGCAGTCAAAGTGTCTTGGTTAACACCGTACACAACTGTAGGGATCGCACCAGCTGGAGCAGAAATCAAGACCTTCTTGGCACCTGCATCCAAATGAGCTTGTGACTTTTCGGCTGAAGTATAGAAACCTGTGGCTTCCAATACGTACTCAACACCGTCATTTTCTACCCACTTCAAGTCAGCAGCATTACGCTCTGAGTAAACTGAGTAGTGCTTACCATTAACGATAATACCATTCTCATCTGATGATACTTCAGCGTTCAAAGTACCGTGAATTGAGTCATACTTCAACAAGTATGCCAACATTTCAGGTGAAGTCAAATCGTTAATCGCAACAACTTCGATGTCTGAAGCGGTGTCAGCCAACTCCAAGATACGACGGAAAGCCAAGCGACCGATACGGCCGAAACCGTTGATACCAATCTTAACAGTCATTATTAAGATACCTCCATATATTCTTAATGTAACTTCTTATTACAAGTCTTATTTTACTACTATGTACATTTTTTAGCAAACGCCTTCATCGAGAGTGACCAGCGGGGATGTACCCGTTCAGATATCCCATAGTACACCTTCTGCAGGCTCACATCAGGTGCTGATTTAAAATATAAACGTTTCACCTTGGATAGAACTTTAATTCTGTACATTTTCCCCTAAGCCGTTGTGTTCCACGCTGTACTAAGGGTCAAATATCAAACACATCATTCAAATTTTCAGACATCGTGGGATGCGTGAAAACTTGATCACGTAGATAGGTATATGGCACGTGATTGTCCATTGCCAGTTTGATCAAGTTAATAATTTCTTCAGAGTTGACTCCCAAAAGAGTTGCTCCTAGAATGGCTTTGCTTTCTGAATTCACCACCACTTTATACATGCCACGTAAATCATTATTGACATGGCCACGTGGCATCGTAGCAACGGCCAAAGTCTTAGCCATATATGGTAACCCTGCTTCGGCAGCCTGAGCTTCTGTGAGACCTACTTGCGCCAGCGGAGGATTGATGAAGAGGGTATGCGGCACATTCACGCGATCACTACGTTTGTAGTTACCATCATGCAGTAATTTATGCAAAACAATGCGTGAGTCATCTAATGAAGTGTATGTGAACTGTGGTCCACCAGTGACGTCACCAACAGCATAGATCCCTGGTACGCTGGCTTCCAGATCATCATTGACTTCAATTGCACCATTAGCCGTTAGTTTAATTTCTGTATTTTCAAGGCCAAGCTGCTGCGTAGCTGGCTTTCTACCTAACGCATATAAGAGGGCATCATAGGTTTCTTCATGACCGTCAACTGTGACAATCACAGACGCACCCGCATTTTCTAAGGCCGTAATTGAAGTCGCCAGGCGGACTGAAATCCCAGCATCTGCCAGATATGTCTGAGCCAAAGCAGCTATCTCAGGCTCATAGTGGCTCAATATTTCACTGTGTTGTTCAAACACTGTCACCTGACTACCTAACCGAGCATAAAGACTGGCGAATTCCAAACCAATACTACCTCCGCCAATAATCGCTAGGCGTTCAGGTAATTTTTCCAACCGTTGGATACCCGTACTGTCAAAAACGTTTTTAAGCGCTGTGGCACCTGCAATCGAGGGTATATTCACCACAGCACCTGTGTTAATAATAATTGTGTCTGCAGTCAAGGTTTCTAAATCTTCACCCAAAGTAATCTCCACGATTTTATTTTCAATAAAACGAGCGTGTGCATTATATAGATCAACCCCTGCGCCTACCAAAGCTTTTTTGTTTTTATCATTAAGACGACTAACAACTGTTTCTTTAAGCGTCATTGCTGCTTGGAAAGATAGTCCCTGTTCGGCTGCATGGATCAAAGTTTTAGTTGGAATACAACCGATATTAATGCATGTACCACCAAACATTTCACTGTCTTGCTCAATTAGGGCCACTTTTTGACCCGATGCCGACATTTTCGCGGCTATTGTTTTCCCAGCCTTACCAAAACCGATGACAATCAAATCGTAATGTAACATAAACATCTCCTTAAATAACACTTTATTTAATTGTATCAGTCTCGTCAATGACCAAAAAGACCTGTTATACCCGCAACAAAGGTTGGCATAACAGGTCTTTTTAATAATTTAACTGCGGCTAGGGGGAATCGAACCCTCATCTCAAGAACCGGAATCTTACGTGATATCCATTACACTATAGCCGCGCAACAAAAATCATTATAACACAATTCAGCAAGGATATGAAATGAAATCATATCCTTTAGTTAAACATGATTAAACAAATCAAGTCATTAAATTACTCTGACAGGCCATAACGTTGATAATAAGCAATCGTTTCTGCGGCAAAATCATGCGGATAACCCCACTCCTCCTCCAACATCCATGCTGCTAAGGGTTGGTTATCGTAGCTGGCCATCAAACGATGTAAGTCAGTCGCAGACGTCATGTAAGTGATCACATTGGTACGGGCTTCAACTTCATCGTTATGTGCATGTTTTGCATCATAATCTAAATGATTACCAATATCTGAAATGGCATGAAAATATTCTTCGACTAGTGTTTTAGCTTTGTCAAACAAATCTAAATGTTTGTCAACAAAGATAAAAACATTCGTGCCTTTAATAAAGGTCACCCCATCTAAGCCCGTATTTTCATGCAGTGGTACTGTATCTGAAATGACTGGATTCATTTGACGGGCGGTCAAATCATTCTCGACCCGAATCAGTAAATCCTCATATGAAGCGCTATGCATGATGGTCCTCGTAATCAGCAATCAATCCTTCAACATAAGCCTTCGCTTTATCAACCACCCGCTGCCGTTCGACTTCCGGTAAACCAGTGATGTCGAGACCCCAATGAGCAGCCATTAAAACTGGCTCTTCAGAGGAACTATTACTGATAGTTTGTGGATCTTCAACCAACTCTGCCTTGGAAACACCAAAATAATCAGCAATGAACTCTAATTTATCGATGCGTGGATATGTCTTACCATTTGACCAATCTGAAACGGTCGCTGTTGAAACTCCAACAACTTCTGCTAATTTAGCTGCTGTCATCCGATTTTGCTTTAAGAGGCGCTTGATATTCGCTCCCATAACTTGCTTTCCTTCTGAAGAAGCCATAATACTCACCCATCTTTCTTTAATAACCTAATTATAAAATACAACCTAATTTTTAACAAGGTTAAACTTAATTTAGGCTTGTTTTTAACTTAAACCTAATTTATAATTAGATTAATCAAGTAATAACCAATGTTAATTAGCCTAAATTTGATTTCACGACAGGAGTTTACTATGAATAATGCCTTTTTCTCATCACTATTATTGTTCTTTTTCGCGATTGCTATTGTTATCGGTACCCTCGTTATCTCGACTGCCCTGATTTCAGTTGCACAACAATTTTTGTTAGCTCTTTACCGTTTGTCACGATATAGCTACATGCGTTTACGCGGTCACTCAGATGGCGAAGCATTTGATTTCGCTTTGAAACATGCCCGTTAATAACATAGAAAATGCGGCAGAACACTGATGTTCTGCCGCATTTTTTAATTGACTAACTTTGCATGACCTGTTGCATAATCGATCACAACGCCCGGTTGAACATTTGGAATGAAGACATTAAATTCTAACGATCCATCTGAAGATTTCGCCTCGAGGTGATTGCCTGCAGGCACGAGATTGTTGCCATCATAAGTTGGCGTCACACGATACCGCACTTTTTTATTCGCGTCCAAGGCGCGGCGAATCAATGTTTCATAATAATTTTGGCCAGTATTGGCAGCGTCCCCATTTGAAGACTGATTAGCCCAGGCTGTTTGAGCGGTGATGTTTTGTGCATTTGCCTCACTGGCATCAAAGCCCTTGATATTCCCCGCCAGTGCATACCCCACAGAGTGTCCTCGGTTGTACAAGGTACTATACCGCCCACTTAACTGTAATTGATGCCAACCAACGGGTTCGATCGTTCGGTTATTACCCGTTTCCGTACGGTTTTGATACTGTCGGCCTGCCTTCGTCAACCAAGCATTGGCCATGCCAGCACGTCCCAAACTGTCAATTTTTGAGAGTTGCACATAGGGGGCTGACGACACCTTCGTATTTAATGTCGTTTGATTATTATTCAATAAAAAAGCACCGGTACCATTAAATCTAATACTCTTCGCTTTTAGTGTTTGTTTTACTTTATCAGATAACACGGTCGAAGCTAAGGCCTCAGTGGGATGATCATCGCTGGTCGAACCATAATCCACACCACTCTTGGTGGCCACTGATACACTAGCATAATTAGTGTTTGAGCCCTGCGTACCAGACAGATTGGTCTGTTCGTCAATCATCTTGAAGATGATTCCAGCAACAATCACTAAGATAGCCCCACCCAGAGATAGTTTAGTTTGTTTCCGCCGTCGTGCCATTATTGTTGTCCCTTCGCCTGCTTATTTTTCCAAATTAGGATTCCAAACCAAAGTAACGCCAAAATGACAGCCGTGCTAACTAAGCCCTGGACAACCATCGGTGCATTAAAAACCATCGTGACCCACCAAAAGACAACGACTAAGACCAACGTAATTACCTGCAACACCATCTTTTCCAAGGCCCGCGTGTCATTGACAATTTTTTGGAACTCTTTTTCTTTGACACTGAAGATCTCGACAACTTCCCGACCACCATTGGCGCGTAACTTCAGCGCACATGCTTGGGCCTCGTTCCAAGTTTGGAACTCTTCATAAATCACGCGTTTATTACCATCACCCACGGTGACGATATATTGAAAATTAATCTTTTTTGCCATCTGTCAATCCATTCTTTTACTACTAATAATATTTAGTTTAACATAATTTTGGGGTCCACCCAATTTGACAGCACAAAAAGACGCAAGAACAATTTGCTCTTGCGTCTAATCAAAACTAATTAGAAATTAGTAGTTGATGATACCATCTTTGGCTTCCTTGGCAACATTGTAGAAGCTGTCAATACCCTTGTATTCAGCCACAGTCTCACCTAGTAAGTCTTCAATACGCATCAATTGGTTGTACTTAGCAATACGGTCAGTACGTGACATTGAACCTGTCTTGATTTGACCAGCGTTAGTAGCAACAACCAAGTCAGCGATAGTCGTGTCTTCAGTTTCTCCTGAACGGTGTGAAACGATGGCAGTATATCCTGCTTCCTTGGCCATTTCGATGGCTTCCATAGTCTCAGTCAAAGTACCAATTTGGTTAACCTTGATCAAGATAGCGTTGGCGGCACCCATGTCGATACCCTTCTTCAAGTACTCAGTGTTAGTAACGAAGAAGTCGTCACCAACTAATTGTACCTTCTTACCCAACTTGTCAGTCAACTTAACCCAAGCATCCCACTCGTTTTCATCCAAAGGATCTTCGATAGATACGATAGGGTACTTGTCAACCAAGTCTGAAAGGTAATCGATGAATTCGTCAGTCGTGTATTCCTTCTTGTCAGGTTCCCCATCCAAGACGTACAAACCACGTTCTGCATCGAAGAATTCTGAAGAAGCAACGTCAAAGGCGATAGCAATGTCCTTACCAGCCTTGTAACCAGCGCGTTCGATAGCCTTCAACAAGTATTCAAATGGTTCTGCGTTTGACTTAAAGTCAGGAGCAAATCCACCTTCGTCACCAACAGCAGTTGCATGACCTGATTCCTTCAACAATGCTTGCAAAGCGTGGAAAGTCTCTGAACCCATACGAACAGCTTCAGCAATTGACTTTGCACCAACAGGCATAATCATGAACTCTTGGAAGTCAACTGAGTTAGCAGCGTGAGCACCACCGTTGATGACGTTCATCATTGGTGTTGGCAAAACGTGTGCGTTGAACCCACCAAGGTAGTTGTACAATGGTGTGCCCAATTCGTCAGCAGCTGCACGTGCAGCAGCGATTGAAACACCCAAGATTGCGTTAGCACCCAACTTAGCCTTAGTTGGTGTACCATCTAAGGCGATCATTGTCCGGTCCAACAAGACTTGATCAGTTACATCTAAACCAACCAACTTGTCCTTGATGATCTTGTTTACGTTTTCAACGGCCTTCAAAGTTCCCTTACCAAGGTAACGTCCCTTATCACCATCACGCAACTCAACAGCTTCGTGTTCACCAGTTGATGCTCCTGAAGGAACGATTCCGCGACCGAAACCACCCAATTCAGTGTAAACTTCAACTTCGACAGTAGGATTACCACGTGAGTCTAGGACCTCGCGTGCGTAAATATCAGTAATTGCAGACATGTTGTCTTCTCCTTACTTTGCATTGAAAAGTTTTATTTTTTTAGGAAAACAAATAAAGTTATCCTGTACACGTTTAGTATACCACACTTAACGAGGACAAGATAACTTTATATGCTCATAGATATACAAACTAGTTTGCCTTACTACGCGTGGCCTGACGCGCTAATTGAACTAATTCAACAAAGGTACTTGGATCCAAAGCAGCATCGCCTACGAGTACGCCATCAATGTCTGGTTGGCGCATTAATTCAAACGCATTGGTAGGTTTGACTGAGCCACCGTACATAATGCGTACTTGATTGGCAATTTCCCAACCATACATATCAGCCAAGGTTAACCGAATGCGCCGCAAACTGAATTGTGCTAGTTCCGGCGTCATGGCTTGACCGCTACCAATCGCGGCTGTCGGTTCATAAGCCAACACTAATTTGACGACATCGGGAGCGCTAATTCCCTCAAGCGATTCAATCACTTGATTCACCACCCAATGCACATGATCACCTTCAGACTCGGTGACAATGGCCTCATCAATCGCGATGATTGGCACTAAGTGATGTTGGATGGCGGCCAACGCCTTTAAATTAACCATTTCGTCAGTTTCACGGAAATAATTACGGCGTTCTGAGTGGCCAATAATGACATAGGCCACCCCTAGGTCTTCCAGGGCTGCCGGTGAAGTTTCACCTGTGTAAGCACCCCGTTCTTGCCAATAAACATTCTCAGCCCCGATGGCAATGGTCGACTCCCGGGCTGCTTTCACCATCTTACTAAGTAACACATCTTGCCCAGCCAACACTGTTTCAACATCATCTTGGCCAGCTAAAGTAACTTGCACTTTTTCAATATATTCCTTTGTTTCACTGGGCAATTTGTTCATCTTCCAATTTGCCACCACTAGTGGTTTGCGAGTTGTCATCTGGACAACCTCCTCTGTCACTTTTTTCCGATGAAAAAAGAGGAGTATGAACTCCTCTTTTTAGATTATTTGTCGTAAACTTCCGCTTCAACTAATGCCTTAACTTCGTCATTAGTTTCCATATCCAAGGCCTTTTCGGCCAATACGGCCATTTCAGCAGTTGATAAACGCTTCATCAATGAACGAGTTTGCAAAACTGAAGTTGCTGACATAGAGAATTCATCTAATCCTAAGCCCATCAAGATAGGCACGGCGATTTGATCACCCGCCATTTCACCACACATCGCCACGAACTTATTGTACTTATGTGCGGCATCAATCACGTTCTTAATTAAGCGCATGATTGATGGGTTGTATGGTTGGTACAAATAAGCGACATGTTCGTTACCACGATCAGCAGCCATTGTGTAGGCAATCAAGTCATTGGTTCCGATTGAGAAGAAATCGACTTCTTGCGCAAATTTATCAGCAAGCATCGCTGCGGCTGGAATTTCAATCATGATACCCAACTTGATGTCGTCAGCAACGGCAACACCATCCGCAATGAGCTTTTCCTTCTCTTCATTAAAGATTGACCGAGCCTGACGGAACTCGCCAAGTGTAGCAATCATTGGGAACATAATCCACAAGTTTCCGTAAACAGAAGCTCGCAATAATGCCCGCAATTGTGTGCGGAAAATGTCTTGCTTGTCCAATGAAATACGAATGGCGCGATAACCCATGAATGGGTTTTCTTCTTCAGGAAGTGGCATATATGGTAAGTACTTATCCCCACCAATGTCCATCGTACGAATCGTGACGGGCTTGCCATCCATCCCTGCAAGAACTGTCTTGTAGGCTTCGAATTGATCATCTTCAGTTGGCAATTCTTGTGAGTCCATATATAGGAACTCAGTTCGATATAACCCAATTCCTTCTGAACCGTTAGCCAAGACACCATCCAAATCCTTTGGTGTACCAATGTTGGCACCAGTCATGAATTCCTTACCATCGGCAGAAACTGTCTTCTCATTCTTTAATGCAGCCCATTCCGCCTTTTGTGCCAAGTAAGTCTCACCCTTTTGAGTGTATTCCTTAACTTGCTCGTCAGTTGGATTGACGATAGCTTGACCATCTAGGCCGTCCAAGATGACCAAGTCACCTTCATTAATCTTAGCTGTTGCTGTACCACTTCCAACTACGGCTGGGATTTCAAGTGTACGTGCCATGATAGCTGCGTGCGCTGTCCGCCCCCCAAGGTCAGTAATAAAGCCTTTAACGTACTTACGATCAAGCTGAGCAGTATCAGAAGGTGTCATATCCTTTGCAATGATTACAACTTCATCTTGAATCAAGGCTGGGTTAGGCAACTTCTTACCCAACAAGTGGGCGAGCACACGCTTAGTGACGTCACGAATATCTGCTGCACGTTCAGCCATGTATGGGTTATCATCCGCCATTGCTTCAAACATACCAATATACGTGTCGGTAACATTTTTCAAGGCTGCTTCTGCGTTAATCTTCTCAGACTCAATTGCATTGTGAATCCCACCGATCAATTCAGGGTCTTCCAATACCATGATATGCGCGGTGAAGACTTCGGCCTCTTCTGCACCCATATTTACTTTTGCTTTGTCGCGAATAACTTCCAAATCTGTCTTAGATACAGAAAAGGCCGCAGTTACGCGGTCCTCTTCAGCTTGAACATCATCAATAGTGACCTGTTCAAAAGACAAATCTGGATCCACGAGCTTATATGCTTTTGCAATTGCGACACCATTTGATGCTGCAATTCCCTCAATCACTTCTGCCATCGTCGTTTCCCCTGATCCGTACTTAATCTCGTAAATTAAACTGATTATTAGTCAGTCAAGCCTTCAGCTGCCATAGTATCGGCGATTGCTGAAAGTGCTTCAGCTTCGTCATCACCTTCTGCAGAAATAGTTACATCAGCGTTTTGACCAACACCCAATGACATAACGCCCATGATTGACTTCAAGTTAACATCTTTACCTTGGTATGACAAAGTAACGTTTGAAGCAAACTTTGATGCTGCTTGTACCAACAATGTTGCAGGGCGAGCGTGGATACCAGTTTCGGCTACAATGTGAAACTCACGTGATTCCATGATTCTATTCTCCTCTAAACCAATAATTAATTTTATTAATAATAACTAAGGCAACGACGCCCCGGTTCTATGTTGTATATAGTAGCAGTTTTTGATTTCTTTTGCAAGCGTTTTCATTCCTTTTTCACATACGTGATGCTCCCACCTTGTGCTGCAATTCCACGAATCGCATTTTGGTAGGGATAGTCACGCCAGACTTCATAGAACTGCGGAAAGTCTTGCGCTTCAAGCACAAACTGTTCAAGTTCACCATTTCGCACTTGATTTAGCAACGCTTCAAAATCCATCTCAACTTCCTTTCTAAAAACAACTATCTACATTCTAACAAATTTTTTATGAAACCGTTATCTTATTTTCACCAGAACTCAAAAAAGATTGATTGATTACTCCATAATCATCAACCTTTTTCAATGTTAGAATTGCAACAAAAGACTACCGTATGTGAAGCCCGCACCAAAACCAGTCAACAATACTTTTTTACCTGTTAAATCTTCTTTACGGTTTAATTCATCAAATGCCATCGCAATACCAGCTGATGAAGTATTACCATAGTACACCACGTTAGCGGCAAACTTAGCCATCGGTTGCACCAATTGATCAGCAATGTTTTCAATGATGCGTAAATTAGCCTGGTGTGTGATATAAAAGTCAACGTCATCAGGTGACAAATTTTGGTCAGCCAAGAATTCAGTAATGTGTTGGGGGATTAATTCGGTGACTTCCGTGAACACTTGGCGGCCAAGCTGTGCGAAGGCGTCCGTCTTAGGATAATTATCCGCTGACAATTCAGTCAACGGCGCCACACGTCCAGAATGAACCACCTCAGCATCGCCAATTGTACGCATCCGCTCAGCAACTACTTGATTTTCGTCTTCATCAACCGCACTGACAATCACTGCACCGGCACCATCACCGAAGAAAACAGTCGACGTGCGATCTTTAAAATCCATCATTTTTGAATTCACTTCAGCAGAAATCACCAACGCATACTTATATTGTCCGGAACGGATAAACTTATCCGCCGTACTCATCCCAAAGACAAACCCGGCACAAGCCGTTGAGATATCATAGGCCCATGCATGCTCAGCTTGCAGATTTCGTTGGACTAAGGCTGCCGTCGAAGGTGCTAACCCATCCGGCGTAAAGGTCGTCACAATAATTAAATCGATATCAGCTGGTGTGAGATCAATTTGGGCTAACGCCAAGCGTGCCGCTTGTGTTGCCAAATCAGACGTATTTTCACCCTGTAAAGACATCCGCCGTTCTTTAATACCAGTGTGTGCTTGAATCCATTCGTCGTTTGTTTCCATGATGGCTGCTAAATCATCGTTCGTAACGACATCAGATGGCACATAGTGCGCTGATGCAATGATTTTAGTACCTAGTGTCATAGTAACTTCCTCTCTCTTTGCTCTATATTAGGACCATAATGTTTGATCTTGATTCAAACATTCAATTATCCAATCTTACACTATCCTTTGCAGATATTAAACTAATCAGTACAAAAAAGACTCCTTGTCCGAAAACAAAAAAGTCTTGCTAAAATACTTATTCAGTTACCGCACTGGCGACATCTTTTAACGCTTCGACATAACCGTATGCCGCTTGGCCGGCAATCGCAGCATCCCCAACGGCGGTGGTGATTTGACGTAGTTCCTTCTCACGAACATCACCAATCGCAAAGATACCCGGTTGGTCCGTTGCCATCCTGTCATCAGTTAGCACCCAGCCTAAGTTATTGGTCACACCTAAGTCATTGAATGGCTCTGAGATTGGCAACAAGCCCACATAGATAAAGACACCGGCGGCTGCCAAAGTTGAAATTTCATCAGTTTGATTATTGCGAATACGGACACCCGTCACGCGGTTATCTGCCCCTAAAATTTCTTCCACTTCAGAATTCCAGATAAAATCGATTTTGTCGTTGGCAAACGCCCGATCTTGAATGATTTGTAAGGCGCGCAACTTGTCACGGCGATGCACAACTGTGACCTTGTCAACGATACCAGCTAAGTACGTTGCTTCTTCAATGGCTGAATCACCGCCACCAACGACAATGACATGTTCCCCTTTGAAAAAGGCACCATCACAAACTGCACAATACGAAACACCACGGCCAGTGAACGTTTCTTCACCAGGCACACCCAACTTCTTGTAGGCGGCGCCGGTCGCCAAAATCACTGAGCTGGCTGTATATTCATCCATGTCGGTGATAATCCGCCAAGTTTGTGCATCTGCAGCAATGACGTGTTCAACAGAGCCAAAAGCGTACTCTACCCCGAATTTAGTCGTGGAAGCGAACATTTTTTCGGCTAATTCAGGTCCCAAAACACTTGGAAAGCCTGGGTAATTCTCGATTTCAGCAGTATTATTCATTTGACCGCCATAAATGCCACGATCAACCATCAATACTGACATGTTTGCACGAGCCGCATAGGTTGCCGCAGTCATACCGGCAGGCCCAGCCCCGATAATTACGACATCATAGTGTTGTGTCATGGTTGTTTCCTCCATATTCAAGATTTATATTCACAAAATGATCTTTTATTAAATTAGTGAATATTTTACCCTGCTTAACCCCGTTTGGCTATATCTATTTCATTACAGAAAAATGAGAGGTTACTACAATGCAGTAACCCCTCACTTTCTTCCACCAGGCTTAGTCCAAAGTGGCCGCTAAATCCTTAATGTATTGCTTCAAGGCATCCTTTGTTTGGGGATGTTCCAAACCAAATTCAATATTGGTCATCAAAAAACCAATCTTTGAACCGACATCGAATCGCTTACCCTTGAATTCATGAGCGTAGACGTGTTGCCGTTGATTCAATGAATCAATCGCATCCGTCAATTGAATTTCATTCCCCTTACCAGGAGCAGTGTGTTCCAACTCTTCGAAAATCTCTGGCGTTAGCAAGTAACGACCAATGATCGCCAAGTCAGAAGGGGCATCTTCTGGCTTTGGCTTTTCAACGAATGAAGTCACCTTGAACAAACCATCGCTGACTTCAGCTTCAGGGTTGATCACCCCATATTCAGAAACCTGCTCATGAGGTACTCGCATAACGGCCAAGGTTGAATCACCCGTCTGCTCGTAACGATCAATCAATTGCTTGGTCAAAGGTACTTCGTCAGTCATCAAATCATCACCTAACATGACCACGAAAGGTTCGTCACCGATAAAGGCTTTAGCAGTCAATACGGCGTCACCCAAACCACGTGGGTGTGATTGACGAATGAAGTACAAGTTGATATCCGTTGTTTCTTCAACAATCTTCAACAACTCGTCCTTTCCCTTTTCTTTCAAGTTGTTTTCCAACTCAGGATTTGAATCAAAGTGATCTTCAATTGAACGCTTTGACTTACCATCCACGATCACGATGTCTTCGATACCTGAGGCCAAAGCTTCTTCAATGATAAATTGAATCGTTGGCTTATCAACAATCGGCAACATTTCCTTAGCTAATGCCTTGGTAGCAGGCAAAAAACGTGTTCCCAACCCTGCAGCTGGGATAACAGCTTTACGTACTTTCTTCATAACTCACTATTCTCCTTCTTGGTGTACGGGACGGCCCATCAATTCTGCAATGGCATCCTTGGGATCTTGATTTTCGTACAACACTTGATAAATTGCTTTTGTAATTGGCATATCGACGTGCTTTTGCTGTGCGAGTTCATGCACAACCTTAGTCGTTGAGATACCTTCAATAACCATTCCCATGTGAGCAACAATCTCATCAAGGCTTTTGCCTTCACCAAGCTGTAGCCCAGCACGGAAATTACGAGAATGCACGGATGTAGCGGTGGCATATAGATCACCAACCCCCGCCAGACCCATAAAGGTCAATGGGTTAGCACCCAAGGCTTGACCTAGACGCGCAATTTCGGCCAAACCACGCGTGAACAAGGCAGCTTTCGCATTAGCATCATAACCAAGGCTTTCAAGAGCCCCCGCGCCAATGGCGATGACATTCTTCAAGGCACCCCCAATTTCAGAACCAACTAAATCATCATTAGTGTAGACACGGAAACTAGCATTGGTAAAGACTGCTTGCACACGTTCGGCAACTTTCAGATCATCACTGGCGACACTCACCAAAGTGGGATCATGTTTAATCGTCCCCTCAGCATGTGAAGGTCCTTCGATCACCGCAACCGCTTCGCGATACTTGGGATCGACCTCTTCAGCCAACATTTCAGATGTTCGCTTATAGGTACCCGGCTCTAAGCCTTTTGTCGCACCAACGAGAATCACCTTTTGACCAATATTGGCCAGCGTTTCCTGTAACTTATGGGCCACTTCGCGTGTGGCCTTCGTTGGCACAACACTTAAAATGATTTCAGCACCGGCAACAGCTGCGCGCAAATCAGTATAGGCGACAACACCTTCATGCAATGGATTTTCACCCAAGTATTTACTATTTAAGTGGGTTTCGTTAATTTCAGCTACTTGGGCAGCCCGATGGGACCATAACCGAACGTCATGATGATTCTCCGCCAAGACGTTTGCTAGTGCAGTTCCCCATGAACCGGCACCAAGCACAGCAATTGATGTTGTACTCAAAATAAGCCTCCTAATTTGCTATTTATGAACAGCAATAACAGAATAATTTTATCACACAATTAAAAATTGTATATAAATCAAATTTTAATTGTTTTCATTTTTTAACTAATTTGAATTCTCAGTAATTAACGAATTCAGATGACTATTAAACGTTTCCGTGGCATCAAAGCCCATCTGCTTGGCCCGAAAATTTTTAGCCGCCGTTTCAATCAAAATAGCCAAATTACGACCCGTTTGCACCGGTAGCACCAATCGTGGTAAGTCAACGTCCAAAATTCGGATAGAATCCTCACCATTACCTAACCGATCGACCACTTGACCATCCTCCCATTTTGCTAGATGCAAATTAAAAGAAATGGTCGCATGATTACGCACTGCACCGGCACCAAATAAGTTTAAGACGTCAATGATACCCACACCGCGTAATTCCATGAGATTCTTTAAAATTGCAGGAGCTTCCCCGACCAGCCGTTCTTCATCTTGTTGATAAATATCAACGCGGTCATCTGCGATCAACCGGTGGCCCCGTTGGATGAGTTCAAGCGCAGTTTCTGACTTACCAACACCGGAATCACCAGTAATCAGGACGCCTAAGCCGAAGATATCAACCAAAACACCATGTACTGATTGCCGTTCTGCCAGTTGTCCTGATAGAAAGTAAGTCATATTGGACAAAATTCGTGATGACGTGAGCTCAGTCGCCAAGACCGGTATCTGAGCTTCATTTGCCGCTTGCATGAACTCTTCTGGTAATTGACGTCCAGTCGACACCACAAAAACCGGCGTCTCAGCTGACATCATCTTACGGGCAACTAACAATTTCTCTTCATGGCTCATCCGTTGTGCAAAAGACGTTTCCGTTATGCCCATGAGTTGCACACGTTCTGCAGCATAATAATTGAAATAGCCGGTCATTTCTAGCCCTGGACGGGAAATGTTTTCCGTCGTGATGGGACGATCCAAATATTCGCCACCCGTCACCACCGTCAAACGCGTATTGTCTAATAAATCTTTTACTGTAATTTTTTTTGCCATAGTATTTCTCACTTGTTGTTTCGAACTAGATAACTTGACAGGATTGCGTTAATCACCGACATAATCACCGAAATTAGCAAGGCCCACCCAAAACTTGCGAATTGGAATCCAGCACCCACGATCCAACTTGTCAGCCACAAAATTACCGCGTTAATCACAAAACCAAATAGGCCAAAGGTTAACAAAGTTAATGGTAAGCTAATTAATTGTAGAAATGGACGCAAGATGCCATTTAAGATACCCAGTACCAAGGCTGCTAAGATCCCTGTCGTAAAGTTTTCGATATAAAGACCGTTCTTAAAAAATCCTGCCAACGCCAATAACATAATTACATTAATTAGTAATCGTTGGAGGAATGAAAATCGATTAAACATCATATAATTCCCCAGCTTTCCTTATAATTATTACCATACACAATTCCATTATACCAGTAATGAAAGCGTTTTTTTAATCAAAGTGTGTAATTTTACAGATTCCCTAAGCTCGGGACAACTCGGCTGGATTTAGTTAGTGCAATAAAAAAACGTCAAGGACAAGTCCTTGACGTTTAGTTTGGCAATGCTATTGTAATGACCGGCAATAGCTCCGGTGATAGATTACTCTACCAGTCAACGTACACCAATTCCGAAAAATTGCAGTCATGTGCAGAGGGGGAGTTCCACAACGTCCGTCCTCACCTACCACTAATACGCGTGTTGAGATTTAACTCAGTAGGCCGTATATAAAGATCGAAACATGATCTTCTCGACTCATCGCATAACCATAATTATACAGAATTCTATTCGGTTTTTCAAGTGTTAAATGCCGTGATGGCCGATTTCTAACCGTTTTCTCACCGTTCCAGCCACGTTAGCAGACCTAGATTGATGCCTTATTTGGTGAGGTTTTTAGGACCAGGAGCAGCAGCCAGACTTGTATCTCTTAAACATTTGATCTTGGGATTACTGAAAATTGAAAACCCTTTCATATCATTCTGATAAAAGATATAATGTAAGTACAAATAACTGGTATGGCATCGTACCACTTTTAGAACGATGCTAACCTTTTAAAAATCGGGGGAATCTTATGGCTAACGAATTAGAGTACAAGAATATTTTAGCACCTGTTGACGGTTCTGCCGTCTCTGAACATGTGGCGTTAAAGGCTGCCGCAGTGGCCCATCGCAACGATACGCGGCTGGACTTACTATATGTCATTGACACCAACGCTTTGTCAGGCGTGGCTGGCATGTCCATTACTGGAGATGTTGTCTACCATTTGGTCCAAGACTCCGAAGACAAGCTCAACAAATTAAAAGAACAGGTTCTAGCAGCATTCCCAGGGTTGGAAGTCGACATCCACATGCGTTTTGGCTCACCAAAGAAAGTGATTGTATCCGAATTTCCAAATGACCACGATACTGGTTTAATCTTGATTGGTAAATCAGGACTGAATGCCCTGGAACGTTTGATTGTGGGTTCAGTGACAACGTTCGTCGTGCAAAATGCTAAAACTGACGTATTGATCGTCCAATAATTATAGTTTGATTAGAATGAAATAAGTATTATAATAGAGCTTAATACTTATTTAGAGGGGCTACTTATGAAAATTATTGGTAACAACCTTGAAACAATTCACAAGTTCCGACACGAGAACATCAGTGAACGCTTCTTACAGGATCCAATGTTGTCAGTTATGGCTGGCTTAACAACGGCAAACAATCCTCATCGTTTAGTGCTATTATACCTAGATTCAAATAAAACCTTCTATCTAGTCGATAATACTTCTTCACTAGCCCATTCATTGACCTATATCGATGGTGCCATTGCTGTTCGCGAATGGAGTCCTGCAGATTTAATGGCGCTTATTCGTGGCTATCCAGGTGGTGGTTTTGATAACTACTTCCAAATTTTGGTTAATAATACGGCCGAGGCCCATGAAGCCGTGGCAACGCAAGAAACCCCTATTCAATAAGCACAACGCCCCCCAAGCTCTGTGGTTTGGAGGGCGTTTGCTATTTTCCAAGCCAGGTTATCCTTAAATACCAACGCAAAAAAGCACCTAAGTATAAATACTTAAGTGCTTTTTTCGGTAATTCTAAATAGAATTAACCTTCTTGCTTACCATACTTGGCGATAATTTGTTCTTGAACATTCTTAGGAACAGCTTCGTAATGGTCAAAGGCCATTTGGAAAGTTCCACGTCCTTGAGTAGCAGAACGCAAAGTAGTAGCATAGCCGAACATTTCAGCCAAAGGAACCTTACCATGGACCATGATTGAGTTTCCACGTTGCTCTTGACCTTCGATCATACCACGACGAGATGAGATATGTCCCATAACATCACCAAGGTTGTCTTCAGGTGCAACAATGTCAACCTTCATCACTGGTTCAAGGATAACGGCACCGGCAGTCTTAGAAGCTTCACGCAAAGCCAATGAGGCAGCGATCTTAAAGGCAGCTTCTGATGAGTCGACATCGTGATAAGATCCATCGTACAACTTGGCCTTCAAGTCAACCAATGGGAATCCTGCCAAAGGACCGTTGTTCAATGAGTCACGCAATCCAGCTTCAACTGAAGGAATGTATTCACGAGGAACCACACCACCGACGATGGCATCTTCGAATTCGAATCCGGCACCCTCTTCATTAGGTGTGAATTCGATCCAAACATCACCATATTGTCCCTTACCACCTGATTGACGCTTAAAGTATCCACGTGCCTTAACAGATTGAGTAAAGGCTTCACGGTAGGCAACTTGAGGTGCCCCAACGTTAGCTTCAACATTAAATTCACGCTTCATACGGTCAACGATGATATCCAAGTGCAACTCACCCATTCCTGAGATCAAAGTATCACCAGTTTCAGGGTTAGTTTCGGCACGGAATGAAGGATCTTCTTCAGCCAACTTTTGCAAAGCATTTGACATCTTGTCTTGGTCAGCCTTTGTCTTAGGTTCGATAGCCAATTGGATAACTGGGTCAGGGAATTCCATAGACTCCAATACCAATGGGTGATCAACGTCAGTCAAAGAATCACCAGTGGTAGTATCCTTCAAACCGATAGCGGCTGCGATATCACCAGAGAAAACTTCTTCGATTTCAGTACGGTTAGTTGCGTGCATTTGTAGCAAACGACCAACACGTTCACGCTTGCCCTTTGAAGTGTTCAAAACGTATGAACCTGATTCCAAAGTACCAGTGTAAACACGCAAGAACGTCAAACGACCAACGAATGGATCAGTCATAACCTTAAATGCCAAAGCCGCAAATGGCTTGTCATCATCGGCAATCAAGTCAACTTCTTCATCAGTATCAGGATCGTTAGCAATATATGGCTTAACGTCCAAAGGTGATGGCAAGTAGTCAACAACCGCGTCCAACATCATTTGAACACCCTTATCCTTGTAGGCTGAACCTGCAAGTACTGGGTAGAATTCCAATGACAAAACGGCACGACGAATGGCAGCCTTCAAGTCAGCTTCTGAGATTTCTTCTCCACCAAGGTACTTATCCATGATGTCATCATCAACATCAGCGATGGCTTCAACTAATTCTGAATACTTTTCTTCAACCAAATCAACGTAATCTGCAGGAATATCATGCTTCTCCCACTTCTCACCTAATTCATCGACTGGGAATAAAGCTTCCTTAGAGATCAAGTCAATGATCCCTTCAAAGTCATCTTCGGCACCGATTGGCCATTGAATAGCCTTTGCGTTAGCACCCAAACGTGACTTAATTGAGTCAACTGACATTTGGAAGTCAGCACCCATCTTGTCCATCTTGTTAACGAAAACAATACGTGGTACTTGATAAGTTTCAGCTTGACGCCAAACAGTTTCAGTTTGTGGTTCAACACCAGCAGCACCGTCAAGGACGGCAACAGCACCATCCAACACACGCAATGAACGTTCAACTTCGATTGTGAAGTCCACGTGTCCTGGGGTGTCAATGATGTTAACACGATATGGTTCCTTGGCGTATTGGTCGTGGAAACCATGCCAAACTGCAGTCGTAGCAGCAGATTGGATTGTGATTCCACGTTCCTTTTCTTGATCCATAAAGTCCATTTGTGAAGCTCCATCGTGAGTCTCACCAATTTTGTGGATTTTACCAGTATAGTACAAGATACGTTCAGTCGTAGTTGTCTTACCGGCGTCGATGTGGGCCATAATACCGATATTTCGAGTACGGTTCAATGGGTATTCACGCTTGTTAGCCATTGTGAAAAATTCTCCTATGTTAATATTCGATTTTCGATTGTAGAAAACCGCTTACGTTAAATTATACCGCAAAAATCACGTATTGACTAGTTGAATCCCAGTCTCACTTGACTAGATGCAACTTGGCCACTTTGTGAAATTTACAAAAAAAGAGATTTTAGCCGAAGCTGAAATCTCTTTCAATACCAATTGATAAGAAAAGCTTACCAACGGTAGTGTGCAAAGGCACGGTTGGCTTCAGCCATCTTGTGTGTGTCTTCGCGCTTCTTGACAGATGCACCAGTGTTATTGGCAGCATCCATAATTTCCTTAGCCAAACGCTCTTCCATAGTGTGCTCACCACGGAGACGTGAATAAGAAACCAACCAACGCAATCCCAAAGTAACTCGACGTTCTGGACGAACTTCGACAGGAACTTGATAGTTAGATCCACCAACACGACGTGCGCGGACTTCCAATACAGGCATGATGTTGTTCATGGCCTCTTCGAAGACTGCTAGTGGTTCTTGATCAGTAGATTCCTTAATACGATCGAACGCATTGTACAAAATAGTTGAAGCAGTTCCGCGCTTTCCATCAAGCATCAAGCGGTTGATCAAACGTGAAACTAGCTTTGAGTTGTAAATTGGATCAGGCAGAACTTCAGCCTGCTTAGTATAACCCTTACGTGGCATTTTATATGTCCTCCCTTAAATTACTTCTTCTTAGGACGCTTTGCACCGTACTTTGAACGGCTTTGCATACGTCCGTCAACACCGGCAGTGTCCAACGCACCACGAATAACGTGGTAACGAACTCCTGGAAGGTCCTTAACACGACCACCACGAATCAAAACGACCGAGTGTTCTTGCAAGTTGTGACCAATACCTGGGATGTAAGCAGTAACTTCAATAAGGTTTGACAAGCGCACACGAGCGTACTTACGCAATGCTGAGTTAGGCTTCTTAGGTGTCATAGTTCCCACACGAGTAGCAACTCCACGCTTTTGTGGAGCAGATAGCTTAGTGGCCTTCTTCAAGATTGAGTTATATCCGAAGTTCAAAGCTGGTGAGTTTGACTTCGTGCTCTTTGACTTACGGGGCTTACGAACCAGTTGGTTAATTGTAGGCATGTCTAAGAGTCCCCTTTCGATTTTTTGTATTTGTAGTCCACAATTCCGGGCGTATCGTTAAATAACTCGAAATAATAGCTTAATTCGGCTATCCGCAATCAGTTCAGCACGTCTCGCGAACCGATCGCGGACACTAAATTGCTTTAAGCACAAAGAATATATTACCATTCCCAGGTTTTAATTGCAAGCATTTATCCAAAACAAATGCCCTTTTCACAACTTTTGTTTTGCAAACCACCCCGGGCGTGTCATTTGTACAAATTTATACCCTTCGATTCTCTTTCTTGCATACGTTATAAGGAGATCTCATATGGTGCTCACGTTGTTTTTTGCCATTCTATGTATTGAAAGTTGTTTTGATCTGCGTTCTCAAACAATTATTTGGGGCTTGCTTTGTCCATTTTATGGCTTAATTTTTGTTTCGCCACATGCATTGTGGTCATTGCTACTGATGACCCTCCTGTATATTGCCGGATCCTTGTTCAATACACTCTACGAGACAATGATTGGCAATGGTGACTTAGATATCATCTATTTGGTAGCCTTAGTAACTGATTTCTATCACTTTAATCTCTGGCTGACTATTGCTTGTGCCCTCGCATTGATTCCAGCAATGGTTTATAGAACCAGGATTCCTTTTGTCCCCTTTTTAACAATCAGTTTTGCGGTGATTCAATGCCTTTAAATGCACAAAAAAACCATCATTTCTGATGGTTTTTAACTAAGCATTAAACCAATGCCAATAATTCTGCCTTCTTAGCTGAAGCAGCGTATTCAGTGCCTTGAGCATCCAAATATGCCTTAATTTCAGCAACAGTATTCTTAGCTGATGGCTTTTCTGAAGAAACGGCAACAGTCTTAGTAGCCTTTTCAGCAACCTTGATTTCTACTGAAGTTTCCAAAGTAGCTGGAGTTGCTACACGGAAGTCTTGTCCGTTATCTGCCAATGCCTTCTTTGAAGCTTCTGCCAAAGCTGCAAATGCGGCTGAGTCAGAAACAGCCAAGTCTGCCAACATCTTACGGTTCAACTTTGAACCCAACAATGACAAACCGTTCATGAAACGTGAGTATGACAAACCGTTCATACGTGCTGCAGCGTTGATACGTGCAATCCACAACTTACGGAAGTTACGCTTAGTAGCCTTACGGTCACGGAAAGCGTAAACCCAACCCTTCCAAACTTGTTGCTTAGCAACCTTATAGTTAATATGACGTTGACCACGGTATCCCTTGGCCAACTTAATCATCTTTTTGCGACGTGCGCGTGTAACAGTTCCACCCTTAACTCGCATGGGTAAATTCCTCCGATAATTTTTCTAAAATTCAACGTGTCAAATCTAATTACTTAAAGAAGTTGATTAGATGTTGTACAACAAGTGAGTGTAAGTCTTCAAAGTTGTGTGGTTCATAGTTGAAGTTCCACGTAATTGACGACGTTGCTTCTTAGTCTTACCGTGGAAACGGTGTGACGTAAAGGCGTTACCCGACTTCAAAGCACCCTTAGCAGTCTTCTTGAAACGCTTTGCTGAAGCGCGGTGTGTCTTAAACTTAGGCATTAAAATATCCTCCAAACTGGTTTAATTACTTAGTTTCCTTAGGGGCAAGCACCATAAACATGCTGCGGCCCTCCATCTTCGCCTTGGCTTCGACCTTTGCGATCTCCTCCAAGTCGGTAGCAAGCCGGTTCATTACTTCGCGTCCGATTTCCTTGTGCGTAATTGCACGGCCACGGAAACGAATTGAGACCTTAACTTTGTTACCTTTTTGTAAGAACTTAATTGCATTGTTCTTTTTAGTGTTAAAGTCGTTGTCGTCTATTGTTGGGCTCAAACGAATTTCCTTAACGCTAACGATTTTTTGATTTTTGCGTTGCTCCCGTTGCTTCTTTTGGCTATCAAATTTGAACTTACCGTAATTCAAGATTTTGGCAACCGGTGGCTTGGCGTTAGCTTGCACTAATACCAAATCCAATTCAGCTTCGTCAGCGATGCGTTGTGCATCTGCTGTATCCATTACACCTTGATCACCGTCATCAGTAATCAAACGAACTTCACGAACACGAATGTGATCATTAATCAAATCTTGTTGTTGTTGTGGTTGACGCGCGTTTGCTATGGTCCTAACCTCCGTAAAAACTTGTGTGAAAATAATAAAAGCGAGCTACCGTAACAATACGATATCCCGCCAATCATCTACTCTAAATGAAAGTTGATTTACCCGCAGATGAAAATCTACAAGGTGAATGACGGGATGCCATTACTTCTTTTCTCTAACGGAATATAACTATACTCGCTTATCTTTAGAACGTCAATACTTTTCCTAAAACGCCGTTGATAAACTTACCTGACTTCTCATCAGAAAATTCTTTGGCCAAGTTCAAAGCTTCGTTAACCGAAATCTTAGCAGGAGTGTCTGTGTAACGGGCTTCGTATATTGCCAAACGTAATAAGACGACATCGATCAAATTTAAACGATCAAGGGTCCAACCGTCCGCCAAGTTTTCAGCAATCAACAGGTCGATCTCATCTTGATGTGCCAAAACAGCTGTCACCAAGTCAATCAAGTCAGCAGGTAAAGCACCCTCCCACTTAATTTCTGGATCACCAGCCATGACTTGCGCTACTACTACTTCCAAATCAGCATCTGGATTCATTGACAAGCCAAATAAAGATTGTAATGCACCTTGACGTAACTGGTGTCGATTTAAACTAGCCATTACTTATCCCCATTCGCTTCTGTCTTCTCACCAAACAAATCATTTGGATCAATTGATACTTCAGGCTTCAATGAAACGACGCCGGCAATGTGCACATTAACCATATCCACATGCAATTCAGTCATAGCCGCCACTTGATTGGCAATGTGTTCTTGAATCTTATGAGCTACCTTAGTGACGCTCACCCCATAATTCAAATCCACATAGACATCAACTTCCAAACCATCGGCAGTTTGGCGCATTTCGACACCCTTACCGTGGACATGACGTCCAAAGGCTTCCTTGGCGCGTTCACTAATTGAACCACGCAAACGAGCAACCCCTTCGACTTCTTCTGCTGCCAAGCCGGCAATGATTTCTAGCACGCGTGAATTCACTCGCGTTTCACCGTTTGCTTCGCCCTCATGAGCAAGTAAAATTGTCTCTTCAGCCATGTTTTTTACCTCCGTTTGATGTCAATTAACGTCATCTCTAACAAAAAGCACCGGCCGGCAACCGGTCGGCGCTTTTACCATCTAATAAATAATTAGGCACGTGCTGAGTAAGTTCCACCATTATCAGTGTTCACAACCAACTTGTCACCTTGGTTAACAAAGTCAGGCACTGTGATCACAAGGCCTGTCTCCATAGTAGCAGGCTTACCACCACCATTAGCAGTAGCACCCTTGATACCAGGTTGTGTTTCAGTAACTGTCAATTCAACAGTCTTTGGCACTTCAACACCCAATAGTTCGTTACCATAGTAGGTAACCTTTACTTCAGTACCTTCCAACAAGAACTTCATAGCATCTTCAATCTTGTCAACAGGAATCGCTACTTGATCGTAAGTTTCCATATTCATGAACACACGGCTATCACCATCAGCATATGAATATTGCATTTCTGAAGTTTGGATATCAGCTTCTTCAAACTTATCACCTGGTCGGAAAGTATATTCGTTAACCGCTCCGTTACGCAAGTTCTTTAACTTTGAACGCATGAAGGCGCCACCCTTACCTGGCTTAACGTGTTGGAAGTCCAACACCTTCCAAATACCATTGTTATATTCAATGTGCATTCCGTTCTTAATATCATTCATTCCGATTGACATGATTCATATCTCCTAGAGTTTTCTTGAAATCTATTTTTCAAAACAGCTATAAAGGCCGTTTCTCCATCACTTTACAATATTACCAGAAGTTTAATAAAAAAACTAGTTATGCCCTGATTTTTGCATAACTAGTATCATTTTCTTACAAACGTGCCCGTAATTCAGCCGTCAATTCTTCATAACCTGGCTTACCAAGCAAACCAAACATATTCCGCTTATAGGCTTCAACACCTGGTTGATCAAATGGGTTGATACCATTTAAGTAACCAGAAATAGCCACAGCAACCTCAAAGAAGTAGATCACATAACCCAAATGGTAGGCATCTTGCTTTTCTAATTCGACAACCATATTTGGAACCCCACCGTCAACATGGGCCAACATGGTCCCATCTGAAGCTGTTCGGTTCACATAGCTCATCGTCTCACCTTGCAAGTATCCCAAGCCATCCTCAGCATCCATTTCTGGAATAACCACATCTGACACGGGTTCAGTCACACGTAACAAGGTTTCAAACAAATTACGCCGACCATCCTGGATATATTGTCCAAAGGAGTGCAAATCGGTCGAGAAGTTTCCGGTAGCTGGGAAAATTCCCTTACCATCCTTACCTTCAGATTCACCCTGCAATTGTTTCCACCATTCACCAAATTGCACTAACGTTGGTTCATAGTTGATCAATAACTCTGTGACATAACCCTTGCGATAGAGAATATTACGATAAGCCGCGTACTGGTAAGCTGGATTCTCGGCCAGCTTAGCTGAGACCAACTCACCTTCAGCTTGAGCAGCACCAGCCAGCAAAGCCTCGATATCACCACCACCAACTGCAATTGGTAACAATCCTACAGCAGTTAACACTGAGAATCGACCACCGACACCATCAGGCACCACAAACTTTTCAAAGCCCTCGGCATCAGCGAACGACTTTAAAGCGCCCTTATTGGCATCAGTCGTGGCATAGATGCGTTCGCGAGCACCCGCAACCCCATACTTTTCTTCCAACTTTTGCTTAAACACTCGGAAAGCAATCGCTGGTTCTGTCGTCGTACCTGACTTTGAAATCACATTCACTGAAAAATCGCGCTCACCGATCACTTTGAGCACTGAATTCAAGTATTGGCCCGAGATGTTATTCCCCACAAACAACACCTGCGGATAATCACGATCACTATCGGCGTACGCATTGACGAAATAATCATTCAAAAAGTCTAATGCCGCACGAGCACCCAAGTATGATCCCCCAATACCGATCACCACCAAAACCTTCGAGTCGGCTTGGATTTTCTTAGCTGCAGCTTGAATACGGCTAAATTCTTCACGATCATATGCTGTTGGCAAATGCAGCCAGTCGGTATAGGCCGCACCTACCCCAGTACCCTTGCGTAGCAATTCATCGGCCACCGTCACCATTGGTTGCATCATTGCTAGTTCATCTTCAGAAACAAACGATGCCAACTTACTAGCATCAAAAGTCAAAGTACTCATCACTACATCTCCATTCATAATTGGTATAGTCCAATTATACATCATTAACCGCTAAATGAAAAGCAAGACTGACGACAATTCTCACAATCTTCACAGTCTTACCCAGTCACCTTTCACGCATCAGATGTTCTTGAAAACATAGCGTGTTTCATAATGCTTTTCAACACCCGCTGGCAAGACAATATCCCCAAATTCCGGATGATGAATCGCGTCAGACAGGGTTTGTGCTTCCAAAGCCACACCGTTAAAGGGGTTTTCAGCCAAAAACGCGGCCTGGTCTTCGTACTTATCCACGTCAGGATTCGTAATAAAGAAAATCACCCCATTACGATCCGTTGACACCTCAACAGTCCGTCCTGAAACGGGATCGGTCAAAATAGCTGCCGGTGCATCCGTTCCAGTGGCCACTTCAAAGGCATCATCAAACTTGGCATCAAAAGCATCCGTCTCTAACTTCGCAATATTATCACCGATTTTAGTTTTCGTTTGGAAGTCAAACGCTGTTCCAGCCGTCTCTAAGAGCTTACCTGTTGGCAACTGGTCAGGCCGAAATTCTAAATGGCGCGATGCATTCAGCTGTAGCTCTAACTCGCGCGCATCGGCACCTAAGCCAGCCATATTAAAGTAAACATGAGAGGTTGGGTTGTACAATGTGTCCGCATCCGATGTGGCCCCAAAGTCCAACTTAACTTCATCATCATCCGTTAGGGTATAGGTAACCGTGGTCTTGAGGGTGCCTGGAAAATGGTCTTCAGCCTCAGTCATCGTGGTAGAAAACGTGACCGAATTGTTTGCTTCATCAACAGTTGCAATTTCCCAATTTTTGTGTGAAAAATTCTTTTCCCCGCCGTGCAATGTGTTTGCACCCTCGTTCGCATCCAAATGATAGGTCGTACCATTTAAGTCGAACTTGGCTTGGTCTAAACGACCACCTACCCGGCCAACGATATTACCGAGGTAATAGTCATTATCCAAATAGCTAGCAACATCATTGAAACCCAATACCAAATCCACACCAGCCGCTGTTTTGAAGGACTGCCATGAAGCCCCCCACGAAACGAGGCCAAGCTGATGACCATTCGCATTAGTGATGACCACGTGTTTAATTGTTTCACCTGCTGGAGTATTACCAAAATCAGTTACTGATACTGTCATGTGAGATGCCTTCTTCCATATACTAAGATATTTTACACCTTCATTTTAACATGTAAACGCTTCCACGACACGTCGAATCTGATGTAACAATAAAAAAAACGATTACGTCATCCCCGACGTAATCGTTACTTGTTGATTGCTAATTAATATACAATTACAAACTCTTCAAAACCGAAATCATGATACCACCGATCACAACCAGGATGGCACCGATGACGATAAACACCATTTGACGTGAGGTTTTCTTCTCGCCCAAGATGTAGATACCACCAAATGTTCCAACGATGATCCCCATTTGAGAAAGGGTGGTCGCAACTGCTTGACCAACGTTAGGGTTAGCAGCTGAGATAAACATGAATACGTTTCCCAAAGCCCATACTAAACCAGTAACAATGTTACGCCAAGTAGCGGCTTGGAACATCGTCTTACCTTCCTTCATAAAGAAGATAACGATGATGAAGGCACCCAATACTTGACCAATTGATTGTGGTCCCACGATTGAAGTCATGTAGTACAATCCTGTGTCATGTGGTGCAGCCTTAGTTGCAGCTGAGATGTAACCCACCTTAGCCAACAAATTAGGGAAGACGAAGTACATCATGTATCCCAAAGTTGAGATGATAACTGCGATCAAACCACCGCGGAAATCATGCGCTGGATTAACTTCAGCCACGCTTGACTTTGAGTCAGGCAAAGCAGTGAAAACCGCACCAACGATAACTGCGACAATGGCTATTGAACCAAACAACCACATACGACCAGTTGTCCATTCGCCCAAAACAGCCGCTGCCATAATCGCGTTGGTCGCGATTTGACCAGCTGTTGACAATGGGTTACCAACTGAGACACCCAACTTCTTGAATCCAACGAATTGACCAGCTGTACCAACAGCCCAGAACAATCCTGAAACAAAACCAACGACCCAGATACGACCATTAAAGGCAAAATCTGAACCAGCTGTTGGCAACACGTAGAAAAACATTGTTGCCAAACCAAAAAGCAAGGCACCGAACGTCATCCCCAACGTTCCTTGAGCGGCTGTGCCGCCCATCTTGCTCGTAACAATACCAGTTGATCCCCAAGCTAACGCTGGAATCAACGCAATAAGAATTGACATAAATAATACCTCTAAACAAACTCTCTAATAATCAACGTTATATATACTATCATGATGTAAACGTTTTCACAAGTGATTTGTTCAAGGTTTTGCCAACTTAAATTAAATTAATTCAAAACAAATCTAATTACACGTTAATTGCCTATAATAGTTATAATTTAATATAGTGATTGAAGTGTAACTTTTTTACATCGAACCTTAAAATTGTAATGAAGATCACTGATTTTCCGGCAAGTCAGGGAGAGTCACCGCAAAAATAGTGCCTTGACCAACTACCGAGTGCACACTGATTGTGCCACCATGAGCTTGGACTAACTGGCGGACAATTGCCAGACCGAGGCCGGTCTCACCGCTTTGGATGCGGGTTGGATCAGCTTTATAGTAAGGTTCCCAAATTTTGGTGACTTGTGCCGATGTCATCCCAATGCCTGTGTCGGAAATGCGGATGAGCGTCTGGCGCGCCTCACGCCAAGTTTTAATTGTAATGGTGCCATTTGCTGTGAATTGAATCGCATTATTGACCAGATTATATAAAATTTGAATAAAATAATCTTGATCAGCGTGGATAATCACTGGCGCAGCCTGCTCGTAAATCAGGTGGTCCTTTGCTAGACGCGCCTTATCGGATAGTTGGTCAATTAACGCATTGATCAACGGCGTCACATCAAACGTTTGCCGTTGCAATCGGATCTGACCCTGCTGTAAGCGCCCATAATCCAGGGTGTGCTTCACCAGACGTGCTAGACGATCAGCTTCATTTTTAATCATGGCATAGGCATGTAACTTATCTTGTTCAGCAATCACATCATATTGAAGTCCTTCAACGATACCCGAAATCGTCGTCAAAGGGGTCCGCATTTCATGCGCAGCATTGGCCATCAACGTCCTATATTGGGCTGTTTGCGTGTCAATTTCCTGTTTTTGGTGGGTCAAAGTATTCGACAAAAGATTAATCGCCTGGGCCAAATCGCTGATTTCATCATGACCGTTGGCGGCTAGTGTCGTTTTGTAATCACCCCGCGCGATGCAGCGCGTGCCTTCCTGGATCGTTTGCAACCGTTTGCTGAGCCGCTGCACGCTAACCATCCCCAAAATACTCACCAACAGACCGACCATCAAAAAGATCATCACTAAACTTTGACAAAAGTGACCTAACTGACTTACCACCACCATGTGTGCTGTCAGTTGCATTAAAAGAAGTCCGGCAGCGAACAACACAATCATGATGATCGCGATAAACGTTAACATTTGTTGTCTTAATCTCATCATCAACTCTCCCTGATATCAGACTGCATTAACAAAAAAACGAGGACCACGCTAGCCCTCGTTCATTTTGCTCTTGATTTAATCAGCGCCATTTACACTAGAATCGTCGAATTTATAGCCCACACCCCACACAGTCTGAATCACTTGGGGGCCAACTTTTTCAATTTTTTGCCGTAATTTTTTGACGTGCGCATCAACAGTGCGTTCATCACCAAAATATTCATAATCCCAAACCAATTGCAATAATTGTTCACGCGAGAAAACTTGCCGTTGCTTCCTGGCTAAAGCGCGTAATAAGTCAAATTCCTTGGGGGTTAAATCTTGAATCAATTGACCATTCAAGTATGCTTCCCGCGTTGATGAATTTAATTTCATTGTACTGGTAACCACATCAAACTCTTCATGAACATCAACCGGACCAATCGTGCCGTTCGCGATTTCAGCACGCCGGTAGATTGCTCGCATCCGTGCAATTAATGTGATTGGTGAAAAAGGCTTTGTGACGTAATCATCTGCGCCCATTTCCAGTCCGAGTACTTGATCGGATTCTGTGTCACGCGCGGTTAACATCATAATGAGGACTAGTTTGGAAACCTCACGGATTTTCATTGCAACTTGCATCCCATCTAATCCCGGCAAATTTAAATCGAGTAAAATTAAATCCCAAGACTGTGGGGCCGCATTAAAGGTGAGCACTGCATCGTTGCCATCAGTGACATAAGTCGCTTCCCAACCTTCTTTTTTGAAGAACATACTCATCATTTCTGATACGGATGTATTATCTTCGACCATTAAAATTCTCACCAGTATATCCACCTTAAATTTATTTAGTATGATTTTAATTGCTTTGCTAATGCTAAATTGGCGTCGCACTAATTATTTGCAACGAATTAAATTCTCAGATGATTTAAATTCATTCTAATTTGTAGCAGAAAAACTAAGATTCTCTCACAAAATCTATCGGTCCTTCAAAAAAACATCACACCATGTGAAACTTTTCTCTATATGCCACATTTTACTCCTTTTACCATTATTTGGTCTGACAATCAGACGTTTTCCACGATTTGCACAATGTCTGCAGTGCTTCCCGTCTGGGGGTTGACGCATCCGCCTTTAAACGCTAAAAAAGCAGCCAATTGCAAACAATCAGCTGCTTAATATTGATGACTAATTTGACTTAGCTAACTTCTTTTCCGCCAAATTCAACAAACGACTCAAGACGAATGTCAACGTAAAGTAGATCAGGGCCGTGATCATCAATGGCAAGAATGGCTTAAATGAGACACCTTGAACCAATGACGTCTGGAAGGTCAACTCACCGACACCGATAACAGATACCACTGAACCTTCCTTGATAACGGTCACGAACTCATTACCTAATGCTGGCAGGATATTCTTAACCGCTTGCGGCAAGACCACATAGCGCATCGCTTGCTTCTTTGACAAACCAAGTGAACGAGCGGCCTCGGTTTGTCCCTTGGCAATTGAATTAATACCAGAACGAATAATTTCTGCGACATACGCAGCCGAGTTCAAAGACATGGCGACTGCACCAGCGACGAAGCCAGCCACATTCAACCCAATCAATTGGGTACCGAAAAATACGATGAACACTTGGATTAGCAAAGGCGTACCACGAACGAACTCAATGTAGACATTCGCGATGGCCTTTAATACCCAAACATTTGAGGTCTTCATCAAGGCTAACAAGGTTCCCAAGATGGCACCAGCTAAGACACCGATTACGGCTAGGCCTAATGTGTAACCAGTTCCCTTAACAAAGTATGACCAGTACTTATCAAAAAAACTTTCCTTCTTATTAAGCAGAGCAATTGCGTCACTCTTCCAACCTTGCAAAGGCGCACCTACCACATCATTTTTGATGATCTGATTAACTTTAGCCTTCAAAACAGGCGAATTTTTAGGCATGGCAATTGTTGAACCATTTGAATTAGATGGCAACTTGACCTTTGAAACCGCAAATTGGCTTGATTGTTGCAGATAAGTATCCGCTGTTGTTGAAACAACAACCATTCCGGCGACTTTACCCTGTGCCACTTGGGTTGCTTGATCAGTCACTTTCTTCAAAGCCACAACCTGAGCGCCCTTCATTGTAGCCTTAGCGATGTCGTATTGCGTAGAAGCCATTTGTGCGACGACCTTCTTGCCTTTGAAATCAGCAGCCGTTTTTAATGAGTTAACATTGGTCTTCTTGACCAACATCACGTTCTTATCCTTGAAATAAACATTCGAGAAATCGACCACCTTAGCACGCTCAGGGGTCGCTGTCATACCGGCAATGACCATATCAACCTTACCAGTTGTGACCGCACCTAACAAAGCATCGAAACTCATGTCTTCAATTTTGATTTTAACACCTAATTTTTTAGCAATCGTGCGTGCCATCGTCATGTCAAAACCAACAATTTTATCCTGCCCATTCACCGTAGAATGAAATTCATATGGTGCATAGTCGGCAGAGGTTCCAACAATCAGCGTCCCCCGCTTTTGAATTTTTGCCCAAGTCTTGTCGGTGGTTGCCGCATTCGTTGTACTCGAAATACCCACCAAGCTCATCAATGTTGACATTACAATCAACAGCGTCATCATTAATGTACCAATTTTCTTATTCATAGACGTTCTCTCCCAATCCAACGATCGCTTTTGATCGTGTAACTTTATTCATTAATTGATGTATTTTAGTATATTATCCTTTGTAATTTTATGCAACAACTTCTTTTGTTTTTGCATAAAATATACAAAAAAAGCTCTGCTTCATGCAGAGCTGTTCGTCTAATCAACATGTAATTGAATTTCAGCTGGCTTAGTTTCCACCAAGATATGACCGTTATGGATTGAATAGAGAACCTCTGCCCGTTCATTCAAGGCATTATAAAAGTTATCGCTATTCATAATCAAGAACGAGGCTGGCTTACCCACTGCAATCCCATAATGATCTTGCACGTTCATCGTCCGTGCGCCATTATGGGTCACAAATCGGTACGACTGCATAATTTCAGAGTAACCCATAATTTGCGTGGCATGCAGACCCATATGCAAGGAATCTAACATATTACCATTCCCCATTGGATACCATGGATCCTTAATATCATCTTCTCCAAAAGCTACATTAATCCCGTTAGCATCCAACTCCTTTACCCGTGTCAAACCACGACGCTTTGGATAGGTGTCAAAACGACCACCAAGATACATGTTGATTAAAGGATTCGACACAAAGTTGATGTCCGCCAGCTGCAATAAGCGCATCAACTTATAGACATAAGCATCATTATACGATCCCATGGCTGTCGTGTGTGAAGCAGTCACCTTTTCCTTTAGACCCGTTTCTAAAGCCAGTGTGGCTAACGTTTCCAACCCGCGCGATGCCGGATCGTCAATTTCATCCGTATGTGCATCGATCATCAAATGGTACTTTTTGGCTAACTCGGTCACAAAATGTAAAGATTCAACCGCGTACTCCCGGGTAAATTCAAAGTGTGGAATGGCACCCAAAGCATCAACCCCTAATTGAGCAGCCGTTTCCATGAGTTCCTTACCATGTGGAAATGACAAGATGCCCTCTTGCGGAAACGCGACCAACTGTAATTCCATCCATGGTTTAACTTCTTCACGCACCTCTAGCAATGCCTTTAACGCAACTAACTCCGGGTCCGTCACGTCCACATGTGAGCGAACAAATTGCAAGCCATGCGCCGCCTGAATTTTTAGCGTTTGCAGCGCACGCTTTTTAACATCATCATGGGTGAGCGTTTGCTTGCGTTCTGACCAAATCCGAATCCCATCAAACAACGTCCCCGTTTCATTCCACTCAGGATCACCCGCAGTTTGCGTTGAATCTAGATGCACATGCGGGTCAACAAACGGTGGAATCACTAACTTACCCGTTGCGTCGATAACTTTCTCATCCTGCAATGGGGCTAAATGCGTTGCAATTTCAGCAATGCTGCCCTCAGTGACGCGAATATCCTGTAATTCAGCGTTATTTTCAATTGATACTTGCTTAATGAGCATGTCTATCTCCATTGATTACATTTAGTTTTTCATCATTATATCAAAAAAGGGCCACCCTCACGCGAAACCCCTTGCGTTAATCACTATTTTGATGACTTGCGTGGTTTAGGATTCAACTTGAACCCATAGAAAGTGGCCCCTTTAAAGGTTTGCTTGGCTAACTTACCGGTTGCCGTATATGATTTGCCACGCTTACTTTTTGACGCAAACGAGATTTCCTCGCCACGTAATAGACGAGCAATTTCTTCATCCGTAAAGGTATGATCGCTCCAAGTCTTAGCAAAGGCCACTTCCTGCCCTTGCCAGACACCGGTGACTTTTTCCACTACTTTGCGTGGCTTGGCTGCAACTGGTTTCGGTGTCCCTAATTTTGGCGCCAGCTTATCCGCATTGGCCACCATAATCGGCATATCGTGTTCAACGACTTTAGTCACCGAATCTAATAATTCTGTCATTGGCATTTTAAATTCCCCGACGGCATGCATCATATCAAACAGTCGCTTGGTAATTTTTGGCGACGCAATCCAGGTATCCGCCACCATGATGGCGGATACATAACCTGTATCAGTCAACGTTAAACGCCCACGGGCTTCCTTCATCATAGAACCAGGCCGGGTCATCTCAGACAAAGTTGAGACACGGGTCGCTCCAGTACCAACATTGTGTTTCTCCAAAAAAGCCATAATCCACTTCGTAGAGGGGTGCGTTGGTTTCTTGTTGGCCCCTTCTGCTAGATAAGGCTGGGCAGTTGGCCCAACTTCTTTGGATGTTGGGCTACTTTCTTGTTCATCATCCGTTTGATAGGTTGCGTAGGTGTCGTAAACTGCTTTGTAATTCAACGCCACTGGCACATTAAACATGGTGACAAACTCTGGATAATCCGCCAAATTAGCAGTCACGTGATCATATATATAGTTTTCAGCTAACGTTGCTAAATAATTTTTCGCCAGTGTCTCATAGATTGCTGGTCCACTCTTACCATATTTACTCAATTCGCCTAATGTTGCTGGGATCTTGGAACCAGGACGATTGGCTCCGTGCGAACCTTCATTACGCACATGCGAGCCAAATCGGGGTTCCCGATGGGTCAATAAATGACGATCTACGCCAACAACGGCAGCAATTTGATCAATCAGCGGTAACAATTCAAAAAATTGTCCCGGCGTGACATTCTTATCTTCTGTCCGCGGATAAGAAACAATTTGGGCCTCATACATCTTCTGATAAGTCGTTAACACCTCTTTGGAAGCAAATCCCTTAGGGGCCAACACAGCCGCTAACCCGGCCAAATCCAAGAGCCGGCCCGGAATTTGCGTTTTCTGCTCATGTTTTTCATTAACAACTGGTGATTCGTGGAAATTTGCTAAATCGCCTGTGCCAGCCGTCTTATTTGGGTAGCGCCAGGGGACGATGTCACCTTCAGGCAACTTGCGCCCATAAATATGACCTGCTGGGTCTTTAAACTTGACTTCAAAGAACGGGGTCTTCACATAACTGGCAATCGCTTCAAGTTGATCATAAACCTTCCAAACAATCACTGACTTCAACCGACCTTCGCGGGCCACTACTTTGAAGCCCGCCTTCTTCGCTGCAGTCGTGGCAATGCGCGTCAGTTGCATCGATGCAAAGTCCCAACGACTACGACTTTCACCTTTGACATAATCACCGTCACGCCATTGGTCTGATACGTCACGAAGATGATTCATCGCCGCTTGAATGCCCCGCTTAGACTCATCTAAAAAGTTAGCCCGCAGAACTTGACCTGACCAACGAATTGCATTAATCGCCTCCCAAGCCAGCAACTCCCCTTCACCAGAGGGATCGGTATCTGTCGCAATGATCAACGCGTCATAGCCTGATCGCGCTTGTCGGCGTAAATCGTCCAATAATGCTTTGGTGCCATTGCGGCCTTTGATATATGTACGCGACCAATTCATCTGTGAAAGATCCCATGGTAATCGTTTCAACGCCCAAGATTTATATGCGGTCGTCAGGTCAGCCGGGACCATCTCCTCAGGTTCCTTGAACTGCATCACATGACCACGCAAATTAGTGATGGTGTAGTCGAAATCTGCATAATGACCACTCTGTCCCCCTAATGCTTTGGCGAAATTTTTGGCCGCACTAGGCTTTTCCGTGATGATGAGATAGCGCATGGTTATTCCTCCACTTCGATCAGTCGTAACGTTTGTATTGATAACAAAAGGCCACCCAGCTTCCTGAATGACCTCCTTGCTTTATTTAGCGTATTCAATTGAGCGTGATTCCCGGATAACCGTGACCTTAATATGACCAGGGTAATCCAAATCATGTTCAATTTGTTCTTTGATGTCGTGAGCCAAAACTTGACTCTCCAAATCAGACACCGCGGCTGGTTCCACCATCACTCGAATCTCACGACCAGCTTGGATCGCAAACGACTTTTCAACACCATTGAAGGCATTTGCAATACCTTCAAGTTGTTGTAGTCGTTGAACGTAATTTTCAAGTGATTCTGAACGAGCACCAGGTCGGGCAGCTGAAATTGAATCAGCCGCTGCGACCAAGACAGCGATAATTGACTCAGGTTCGACATCCCCGTGGTGAGAAGCAATTGCGTTAATGACAACTGGCTTCTCATGATACTTGGTCGTCAATTCAACGCCAAGTTCCACGTGTGAGCCATCAACTTCATGGTCGATGGCCTTTCCAATATCGTGTAATAATCCTGCGCGCTTGGCAAGCGTAACATCTTGACCTAACTCGGCAGCCAACATGCCAGTTAGTTTTGCAACCTCAATTGAGTGAACTAACACATTTTGACCATAACTAGTACGGTAATTCATGCGTCCAATCGTCTTAACCAAATCGGGATGGATATTATGCAATCCCAAGTCGAAGACCGTTTGTTCACCGACTTCACGAATATGCTCGTCCATCTCCTTGCGAGCCTTATCCACCATCTCTTCAATACGAGCTGGGTGGATACGACCATCTGCAATCAACTTCTCCAAGGCATTCTTCGCAATTTCACGACGAACCGGATCAAATCCACTCAATACGACCGCTTCGGGAGTATCATCGATGATCAGATCAATCCCCGTCACCGTTTCGATAGCCCGGATATTACGACCCTCACGACCAATGATGCGACCCTTCATGTCGTCATTTGGTAATGTTACAGTCGATACAGTCGTTTCAGCGACCATATCGGCAGCCGAACGCTGAATAGCTTGCACAACCAAATTCTTGGCGCGCTTGTCTGCTTCAGCAGCCGCTTGCTCTTCGCTCTCCTTGATCATGACAGCACGTTCCTTGACAAGAGACTCCCGCGTTTCACGCAAGATTTTCTCACGCGCATCTTCACGAGATAACTCGGCGACTTCTACTAACTTTGCTTCACGCGCGGTTACTAATTCATCAGCCCGGTGTTCCTTATCGTGGACACTTTGTCGTTGTTGATCAAGTTTCTTTTCTTTCTCCACAATCACGTCTTCACGCTTTTGCAAAGATTCATCTTTACGATCCAGTACAGATTCACGGCTTACCAAGCGCTCTTCTTGTGTCTTGACTTCACTACGACGTTCAGCCAAATCACGTTCGAGACGATCTTGATATCGTTGGCTTTCATCACGGGCCTCAACCAGAGCAGTTTTTTTCAACTGTTCGGCATCGATAACCGCTTGATCCGTGATATCTTGTGCTGTTTTATTTGCTAGTTGCAACGCGTTGTTAATCTTAATCTTAGCAACGGTATATCCAACCACAAATACAATTACGATTGCGACAAGCGACAACAGGATGACCATTGCAATGTTCATCTTTATCTCCTGTCTGTTAAGTTAATTATTAAAGTCAACTTATAGTTTTTTGCGCTTATTAACACTGTTTAATCATAAGAAATTTTTATGGTATTGTCAATGAAACACATGCATTACATATGTAGAGTTTAAAAACCCTTGATATATAAAATAAAAAAATCGCCATTGCCAGCTCAGGCAATGACGAAGCATTCTCATTAACTTTAATCTTCCGAGACAACTGCACTCAATGTTAGCGACAATACCAACCGAATACCGACGGCAAAAATTGGGGCAATAAACAACCATGATGAAAAGAAAACACCCACACCAGCAGCTAAAATGATTAACAAGGCTGATAAAATCGTGGTAATTGTTAACACACGGTGATCATTTTGCTGCAACAAATCGGCCGTATCCCACAATTCGTGCAACTGGGCAATGCCTGGTGCCTTAATATCTGCAAATTCTAGTGCGCCATTGACACCAACGACCATGGCATCCTCAATTTCAACTGGAACAGCTTGATTAGTGACCAATAAAGTATGATCATTCCTCAATAAACTGGCTTGGGCAGCTAATTTAGCTTCAGGCGTTAGATTAGCCTGTGGTTGAACCAGGGTACGTAATGTCTTTTGCATCTCAAACAATGAACCATTCGTGTCCGCCGTGACAATATGCAGATTGATGTGTCGGCTGGCCAAGAAGCGATCAAACTTCAACAAGTCCGCATTGAACGTTGCCGCATAAGTCAAAATACCAATAATTTGCACACCATCGATGATATAACTTACTGAATTGCCTAATGCAATAAGCTGGTCTAACGTAGCTTCATTGATTTCATAATGTTCTGATGCATAACTGGCTGAAACAATTTGGAAACGCTCGTTGTTGATGACACCACTGGCACCCACGTATGGTATCTTCTCTTGTTCACTAGCTTCACTTGGATACACATTATATTCACGCGCGTATTGCAACAGCGCCCGAGCCATCGGCGTATCAGTACCCGCCAACAAACCAGCGGTAATGCCCAAAACATCATAATCACTATACCGATCATCAACGCTTGTGATGGAGCGAATTTTGAGGTCATCACTCGTTAACACCCCTGACTTTTCAGCCACAATGTCCGTAATTTTAGGTAAATCATCTAACGCGCGTGGGTTTTGAAATTTCAATCCCTGATCCGCTAATTGACGTAACAAGCGAAAGCGTCGGTAAGCCGACCACATCGCTGGCCAACGAGGATCGATGATAATCAACACAGAAACCGCCACCGTCAAACCTGATTGCCAATTCAACGTGATGCCATAGAACAGAGTTGCATACACAGCAGCCACCAAAGCCACTGATTCCAAGCGCATGGCTGATTTAATACCAGCCTCGTCTAAAGCGATCGCCCGTTCACGACGTTGCAACAGCCCTAATGAAATCATCAACCCGGCCCAGCCTAGCAACATCATTGGCAATGTCATCGTTTTAACAAAATTACCCAACGCTGGCGTTAACAGCAACCAGGTCAAGACGACAAACCATAAGGTCTGCCCAATAATTGGTAACCATAACGTCGTCACCCCTTCTTCACGTTGTTGTGCCAAGGCCTGCCTAATCATGCCATAGTCCAACCAAATAATCAGCGCTGCTGGAATCGCTAGCATCGCTTTAGTAAGGTACGGAATATTAACGGACAAAATTGGTTGCATACCGATCAAAATCGGCAACACAACGGCAGTGAGCAAAGCCATCACAAAAGCCCCCGCTGCATAACGCAAGTATTTTAATTGTACTGTGAGCATCGCGTTCTCCTTCATTCTAGCTGGTATTAACCACTCATTTTTAACTATATACCTCATAAATTACCGTGTTTAGAACAGAAATTCAACGATATCCAAAGAAAAAAGCCATTTCCTTAAGAAACAGCTTGAAGATTGCGGGAGTAGGATTTGAACCTACGACCTTCGGGTTATGGGCCCGACGAGCTACCAGACTGCTCCATCCCGCGATAATATTAAATTACGCCTCACAGCGTATAAGGAGATGGTGGGATTCGAACCCACGCGCCGGTTTCCCGACCTGACGGTTTTCAAGACCGTTCCCTTCAGCCAGACTTGGGTACATCTCCAGATAGATCAAGTAATTTCTTAACGAAAACTACTCTATCTATACTAATGATTGAGTCACATTTTGTCAACTCTTTTTAAACATTTTCTTTCAAGCGCAAGGTCATCGCATTCAACGCCACAATCACTGTTGAAAGTGACATGATGATTGCACCAACCATCGGACTTAAAGTAAAGCCGAATGGAATCAATAAGCCAGCTGCCAATGGAATTGCGATGACATTATAACCGGCACCCCAGGCCAAGTTTTCTTTCATCTTGCGGTTAGACTGATGTGCTAAGTCAAGCAAGGCCAGGATATCAATGGGGTTAGAGTTCACTAACACGACGTCAGCAGCATTGATCGCCACTTCGGTTCCTGACCCAATCGCCACCCCCAGATCAGCTGTAGCTAAAGCCAATGAATCATTCACCCCATCACCAACAAACATCACTAAACCGCTCTGCTGATATTGTTGTACCCGTGTGGCCTTATCCTCAGGCTTCAAACCGGCTTCAACGTGGGTAATTCCCAATTCAGTCGCAATTGCTTGGGCAGCTTGTTCATTATCACCAGTCAACATCACGGGGATCAGTTGCCGCGCCTGCAAGGCTGTAATAAAGGCTGCGGCTTGCGGCTTGATTTGATCGCCTAGGGCAATGGCTCCTAACACTTCATCAGCTTGCGTAACGAGGTAACTGACCGTGTATGGACCAGTGAGCAAGGCAACTGATTGGCCGTGCTCCTGGAGATATTGGCCACTCACAATTTTTAGTGATTGGCCGTTAATCGTTCCCTGCACCCCGACACCAGTGATACTAGCCACATTTTCCGCACTTGGAACCGGTACCTGTTGAGCTTGGGCATAAGCCATGATACTCTGACCAATTGGATGCACACTACCAGCTTCCAATGCCGCAATTTGCGCCAAAATTTCTGATTCAGGGGCATCATTATAGGCAACCACTTGTTGGACGGTGAATTTTCCTTCGGTTAACGTGCCTGTCTTATCTAGCACAACATAGCGGAGACGATCAACCTGCTCTAAGGCCGTACGATTTTGAATCAATAGACCACGACTAGCGGCCAAACCGGTTAGCCGCGCCACGACCAAAGGAACAGCGAGTCCCAGGGCATGGGGACAGGCAATAATAAAGACGGTGACAGCAATTGGCAACGCAAAGCTCATCCCGTTAAGCACCGTCCAAATAATCAATGCCAAAACACCAATCATCGTGGCTGCGTAAAACAACCAGCTAGCCACTTGATCAGCCAAATTTTCGACACGTGACTTATTCTTTTGTGCGACGGCAACCAGTTGCTGCACTTGTGAAACATAACCCGCATCGGCTTTTTTCGTCACCATCATGACGAATGGTTGATTACCATTCAGCGAGCCACCAACCACATCATCCCCGGTCTTTTTCGCGACTAATGCTACTTCACCCGTCAATAATGATTCATCAATTTGGGCACTCCCCTCAACAATCATCCCATCTAGTGGGACACGTTCGTTTGCCTTGACTAGTACGCGATCATGGACCGCCAGTGTATTCGTTGGGACATCATGTACCATGTCTTGCATCTGCATGTGTGCCACATCGGGCATCAAATCACTCAAGGCATCAACCGCTGAACCTGCTCGCATGACTGCATTCATTTCGACAATATGCCCAATGAGCATAATGATGATTAATGATGCCAGTTCCCAAAAGAAGTTCATCCCCATTTGTTCTGGGTGTAGCATCTCTTGAATCGTTACATAGACACTATAAACATATGCCACACTGATTCCCATGGTGATTAACGTCATCATGGCTGGCTTACGTGCCGCAAGTTCACCGCGTGCTCCTTGATAAAACGGCGAACCACTGTAGAAAAAAATAATCGATCCCAGTAACAAAATTAACCACGATTGTCCTGGCCGATCAGTCACGGTGAATGGCAGATACACCCCCATCATTGGCGTTAAAATCAACAGTGGAATTGTCAAAATGACTGCGACAATTAACTTCAACCGCATATTTCCCATATGCATCATCTGGCCACCATGGTCCATCATATCCATATGGTCATGGCCACCATGCTGCATTTGGTGATGGTCCATCGTAGCCATTGTATCCTGTTTGTCCTGCATAGCGGCTTGCCCCATATCATGAGCTTCATTGCTCATTGAATGCATATCCATCTGATGGTCGTGCATCGTCATGGATCCATGCTGCATTTCATTATCTTTTTTCATATCCACACCTCTTTACATAATATCTTACACTGTCTATACTAAATACCAATAAACAAAAATAGACAGAGTGTTGATTTATGAAAATAGCATCTAGCAAACCAAAGATCAAAGCAGCTTTTGCCGCGTTATTAACGACCGAACCCTTCGAAAAAATTACCGTTGCCCAAATTGTGAGCCAGGCAGAAATTAACCGGGGCACTTTTTATCTCCATTATTCTGATAAATATGCCTTAGCTGAAGAACTGTCTCATGAAACTCTGCAACAGCTCTCTGAAATCACGACCAACTATACTGGGGGCGATAACCAACTACTATCAACAGAAGGTATTCATCAATTGCTTCACTACCTGCGTGAGAATCGTAACACGTTACAAGCCCTGTTATTTGGTGGTACCGATCGCTCATTTGGGGATGCCTTCAAAGCCTTATTGCTGCAAAATATCCAAATTAACGAGTCACCCTTACCTGAAATTTATCTACGTGAAATGCTGGTGGCGCACTTCATGAGCATTATTATTCTTTGGCTAAAACGTAACACTAAAGAATCAATCGCTGAAATCGCTGATCTGCTCGAAACTGGCCGTATGTCCGACGAGTGGCACCACTTATATCATTAACTTGTCGTTAGATATATTGCATCTAACCCCCCATTGTATTAATCTCAAAGTAACCGGAGGGCCTATCTCCAAACACTATTTAAGAAGGAGCCTAACCATATGAAAGCAATCGTTGTGACTGATCCCGGCACCCCAGAAGTGCTCAATTACACTGATGTTCCTACGCCAGCTGTTAAGCCCGGCTGGTCACGAATAAAAGTCATGGGCTTTGGTATCAATCGTTCTGAAATTTTTACCAGAGAGGGCAAATCTCCCTCAGTACAATTTCCAAGAATATTGGGCATTGAGGCAGTCGGTATCATTGATGAAACAACTGATCCTGAAAGATTACCCATCGGCCACAAAGTAATTTCAATCATGGGTGAGATGGGGCGTGCCTTTGATGGTAGCTACGCCGAGTACACCTTATTGCCAAATGAGCAAATTTATCCAATAACGACTGAGCTAAGTTGGCCTGATCTCGCCGCTGTACCAGAAACTTTCTACACCGCTTTTGGTATTTTTAAAAGTCTACAAATCCGGGCAACTGACAAAATTCTCGTACGCGCTGCAACTAGTGGGGTTGGAATTGCTGTTCTAAAGCTAATCAAAGGATTATCCACCGATATTCAGGTAACAGGAACTACCCGTTCTGACAC
Organism: Weissella soli; assembly: GCF_001761545.1. Classification (NCBI taxonomy): domain Bacteria; kingdom Bacillati; phylum Bacillota; class Bacilli; order Lactobacillales; family Lactobacillaceae; genus Weissella; species Weissella soli. The sequence continues at coordinate 1,304,028 of NZ_CP017326.1, forward strand.
TAAAAGACAAGCTTTGTTAGATAGTGGTTTTAATGACGTCATCGTAACTCCCGATGCCAACCTGCTACCAGATAATGTTGGCTCATTCGATAAAATTGCTGATCTAATTGGGCCATCTGCAACGAGAGATTCTTTAAAGCATTTAAATGAATTCGGCATTCTCAGTGCAACTGGCGAACTAGGTGGCGTTTGGGCACTCAACGACTTTGATCCGATTTTTGATATTCCAAATAATCGTTACCTCACTGGGTTCTATTCAGGAGATGTATCGCAGGTAAAAATTCAAGAAATGCTAACTTACCTCGATGAACATCAGATTGATGTCCATCCGACGAAGATCTACAAATTAGCTGAAATCCAAGCAGCCCACCAGTACCTGCAAGGGCAACATAGCTTTGGTAAAGTAGTTGTGATTAACGCTTAAATTTTTGTTTTGTTGTCAGCCATTAAAATATCAACTAAACCTAAAAGATCCACAACCCGTCTCATCGAGGTTATGGATCTTTTTATATGTAGCAAACAAAAAAAGGCGTTGCATCAAGGTTCAGCACCTATCAACAACGCCTTGAAACACAAAATGCGGTCGGCGGGGGTCGAACCCGCACGATATTTCTACCACAGGATCCTTAGTCCTGCGCGTCTGCCAATTCCGCCACGACCGCAATATCGGTAATCACCAACAGATATTAGTATACCAACATAAACGACCCGTCGCAATAGTTTTCACTGATTCAGGGAACCCAGTGATTGCCAAAGCCGGATGACCTGATGGCAACCACTACCGGAATACCCACCCATTATGTGCATCACCTTGATATTTTTTTAGTTTCATCTGGCGTATTCCACGCTGATGATCGTAGCAAGAATGTACGGACATCGTCTTTTTTGATGCGGTCTGGATTTTTAATCCATCCGGTCAACACACCAACCATCGAGTAGTAAAGTAACTGGCGCTCCGCTGATGATAATGCTTCAAAGAAGGTCATTTTCCCAACACCTTGCATGAAAACCGTTAGCATCTCGACGTCAAATGTTTCATGAAAATTTGCCAGGTGAACAAATAACAGACGATGTTCATCAATGATGTCTAGGAATTGCGTCACCAGTTCAGAAAATGGCAACATTTCATTTGCTGGAAAACTAAATAATTCAGAAAAAATTGCAAAGACTACTTCTGATCGGGTTTCGAAATAATGGTAAAAAGTATTGCGATGCACATGGGCGACTTTCGCAATTTCAGTGATTGATGGCTTTTTATCTGGGTTTTCACTAAACAACTGAATGGCAGCTGCAACAATCTGCGACTGCGTTTGATCAAGCGATTCCACATCATTCTCCCTTCGTCATTATAATATGATGTAGCTAATAATTTATTAGTTGTTTTTCAATTTTCGTACACTAATAAGTATACTTGCATTTGCTCAATTTGTAACTATTTTGTCCTAATCACTGAAATTATTTGCCAGACTTGCCCAGTATGGTTGGCTCAACCACAGCAAAAAACGACCATGATAGATAACCTCCATCACGATCGTTTCTCAGCTAACGTTTCAAAGCGCGCCGCAAATCACGTTCTTGATCACGTTTCTTAATTGTTTCTCGTTTGTCATACGTATGCTTACCAGTACCCACACCAATGAGCACCTTAGCAAAGCCGTGTTTCAAATAAACCTTTAACGGCACAATTGTCTTACCAGCTTGAGCAGATTCCGCAGCTAACTTAGCGATTTCCTTCTTGTGTAACAATAACCGCCGTGATCGTAATGGTTCATGATTAAACTGGTTACCTTGCTCAAAGATGGCAATGTTGACATTATCCAACCAAGCTTGGCCATGCCGTACTTGAATGAAACCCTCAGCAATAGTAATCTGGCTGGCCCGCACTGATTTAATTTCAGTACCGGTCAACTCAATACCCGCTTCAAATGTCTCGCCAATTGCATAATTGTAGCGCGCCTTATTATTAGTAGCTAATGCATCATTTTGAACTTTTTTCTTCGCCATATACATTACCTCCTACTGATTTAGTGACGATCTTTACGATTCGCACCAGTATGCTTTGCAGCACCGACTGGTTTGCGCCGGTCTGACTTCGCACCAAACGGCTTGCCACCCTTATTGGTGTGGTGATTCTTATCACCACGAGCACGACCACCAAAACTACCACGATGGTCATCAGCTACCTTGATATCTGTAATTGGTGCATCATCCGGGTCAACGAGGACAAAGTCCAAAGCGCTTTGTTCCTTATCAACACGAATTAACTTCACTTTCACAGCTTGACCAATTTGGTAAATGTGATGGAAGCGTCGCCCAATCAATGCCAAGTGCGCTTCATCGTAAACATAGTAATCATCAGTTAAGTTCGAGGTATGAATCAACCCTTCAACTGTATTAGCCAAAGACACGAACATACCAAACTTCAAGACACCATTCACGACTGCATCGAATTCTTGACCGACCTTGTCTTCCATGAACTCAGCCTTCTTCATCGCATCAGTATCACGTTCGGTATCAACCGCACGCCGTTCACGCGTTGACGTATCTGTGGCAATTTGTGGCAATTTTGCACGATACTTTGCTTGAGCTTCTTCACCCAACCCTTGCGCAGCATAGTGCTTAATCAAGCGATGCACTGTTAAGTCAGGGTAACGACGAATTGGTGACGTGAAGTGTGTATAGTACTCCGCACCGATTCCAAAGTGACCGATTGGTTCCTCTGAATATTTAGCTTGCTTCATAGTACGTAGCATCATCGTTGAGACCATTTGCTCTTCTGGCTTACCAACAAACCAGCTGTGGATTTTTTGGAAATCTTCTGGCTTAACCTTGTTAGGATCAGCTTGAACAGGGGCACCCAATGCCTTCACAAATTCAAAGAACTTCACCACGCGTTCCAGGTCTGGCGTTTCATGGACACGATACAAGAATGGGACATTCAGTTGATCGAAGTGCATCGCCACCGTTTCGTTGGCAGCTAGCATAAATGACTCAATCATCCGCTCTGACAAACCACGTTCACGGAGCTCGATATCCGTGGGATGACCTTGTTCGTCAACAACAATTTTAGCTTCTGGTGCATCAAATTCAATCGCACCACGGGCAGTACGTTTGTTGCTCAACGCTTCATGCAACTTAGCCATGTCTTCAAACATTGGCACTAATTCTTGATATTCGGAACGCGTGTCGTCATCCCCAGCTAGAATCGCATTCACAGCTTTATAGGTCATACGAGCATGTGAACGCATCACTGAGGTGTGTAGACGATGTTTAACTAAATCACCTGCCGGCGTGAATTCCATTTCAGCAGACATCGCCAATCGATCCACCCCTGGATTCAAAGAAGCAATTCCGTTAGAAATATTTCGGGGTAACATTGGAACAACCCGGTCCGTCAAGTAAACTGACGTACCACGGTTGTAGGCTTCCTCATCTAGAGGGGTTCCCTCAACAGCGTAGTGTGAGACATCCGCAATGTGGACCCCTAGGTGAAAATTACCGTTCTCTAAACGCCAAACAACGACCGCATCATCCAAGTCCTTTGATTCAATAGAATCAATGGTGACCAATGGTTGATCGGTAATGTCTTCCCGGCCAGCCCATTCTTCGGGTTGCACAGTATCTGGAATTTGGTTAGCTTGTTCGATAACAGCTTCAGGGAAGATGTGTGGCACTTCATGTTGATAGATGATTTGTAAAATATCAACTCCTGGCTCATCTTTATAACCAATCGTCTCTGTCACGACACCGGTAAAATGCTTAGGCATGGTCACAGTTGGATAAGTGTCAATTGAGGCAACTACCACTTCACCATCAGTTGGGTGCAAGCCACCCTCCTTGACCAAGAATTCATATGTTGCCAGTTTTTTATCAGTCAGCTTAATTGTGCCGATATAACCAACATAGTCTGATCCCAGTTTAAATTCACCCACGACACTTTCGATATGCCGCTTGATAATTTCTTCGACCTTACCTTCTGGTCCTTTGCCATTGGCCGCATCACCACGTGTCAAAATCTTGACACGGACTTCATCTAAGTTCAACGCCAGCATCGTATTATCCGGGTTCACAAAAATATCATCTTCTTTTTCGTCATACTTAACGAACCCAAAGCCTTTTTCATTGGACCGGAAAACACCGATAATACCTTGGCTACCGTCGTCGTATTGAAAGTCACCACTGTCAGAAACCTTTACTTTTTTAGCTCGTTCCAAAGCAGCTAGTGCTTGCACGACCTTTGTAAAGCCCTGTGCGTCGTTTAAACGCAAACCATCCGTTAATGCTTGTGCAGAAAATGTTTGCGTGGGATTGGCCTTTAAAAAACCAAACAGTTGTTCTTGTAATTGTTGTGCGTCCATGTGTACCTCTTTCAATTATTGAACAGGCGCCATACGAGGATATATGACTAAACAAAACCAAGCATAGCAGTTATGGTCACTCATATATCGTGTAATGGTCGCCTGACGCAATCTATCATTAGTTAATTTTAGCACGGAATGCCAGCTGACGGGGATGTCGTGCGCTGAATTGTTGTAATAAGTCGTTGATACGCCTCATCATCGGGCGTGTAAATAAAGACGTCCTCCTATAATAGGGGGACGTCTTTATTAATCAATCTTAGTGTGATGACACATAAACCAAAGCCAATCCTAAAATAAACCAGATTGCACCAAGGACTGCTGTGATACGTTGCATAACGGCAACGAATCCACGTGCCTTTTGGGTAGCAAACAAATCACCACCGCCGCCAGACAATGCTGACAATGCATCTTGTTGCTTTGAAGGTTGCATCAAAACAGCCAGAATAATCAAAACACCGACGATAATCATCGCTGTTAGTAAAATGCTATACATTATGTCAACTCCTATACTCGTAATTACCTTCGAACAGCATACCACATTCCAGGTATGTACTCAATCTGAATATAACGACGCGGTTAAATTTCCCATTCGTCCAGATTAGTCACTTCATAACTTGGTTGCGCCATCTTGGCATGCACATCTGCCGGTTTCGAAACACCCGTATACGTCAACAATGTATCAATACCAGCATTAATGCCCGCTAAGATGTCCGTATTGTAATTGTCACCAACCATAATCACTTCATCTTTAGTGTGGCCGGTTAGAGCTAATGCACCGTCCATAATCACCGTAAATGGCTTCCCGATAACAATTGGTTCGGTTTGGGTCGCGGTTTGTAAAGCGGCTACCAATGAACCAGCACCGGGTTGCAGGCCCAGTTCGGTAGGTAAATTGGTATCAACATTAGTCGCGATAAACTTGGCTCCAGCTTGAATAGCAAAGGTAGCCTGCACAAGTTGGTCATAGGTAAATTGGCGATCAATACCCATGACAACGGCATCAGCTGGTGCCGTTGTCACGATCTCAAATCCCTTTTGGGCCACAGCGCTGCGTAGTCCGTCTTCACCAATCACTAAGACGCGCTTGATTGCCGGTAAGGTCGCTAAGTAATCCGCGGTGGCCATGGCTGATGTATAGACCTGCGCTGGAGTCGTGATGATACCGTGATTTTCAGTCAGATTCTGGGCAACCATTGCGGGCGTTTTGGTCGAGTTATTTGTCACAAACAAATAGTCGGTACCACTGGCTTGCAACCGTTCAATGAACCGCTTACCAACTGGGAATTGTGTCGTTCCCTGGTAGATTGTCCCATCAAGATCTATGAAATATCCAGTGTACTTTGCCATAGTTTACTCCGTTGTCCGTTCACGAATACTAAAGTGACGCCGACTCTTACTGCCTTTAGTCGCCACCTTTTGGTTACCATGTTTTTCTTTAAAGGGTTTGTCAGTCACCTTGGTCCGTTTTTCACTCACAGCTGCTGAATTATGATGCCGTGATCCATTATGACGACGCGTCTTAGTCGGTGGCTCATCTTCTTCATCATCAACGACTGGATGCGGATCCATGTTTTGTAACACAAAATAGGGTGCGCCAAAATTGATTTCCTCAAATAAATAGTCTTCTAAAGCGGAAATCTGTTGCGAACGCGACACACCATTCGTGCCATCAGCGTATAAACCATGCAAACGCAATTGGTCAGCGGCAATATCGCCGACTAAGTAATCATATTTTTCCAAAAAACTACTAAAACGCGCCGCTAACTTAGTGGTATCAAAGGCCGAACGATAATTCAGTATTAATTTGTATGGTCGCTGGTTGATCTGGATCATCTCGCTATTGTCAGTCAACACGATATGCGTGGCTTTTTGGCGTTCAATAAATTGATCTTCAGCTAATTCTTTCATTCGCTCACGATTCATAGCATCCTCCTTTCTTGTTAATCGAAAAATTTTTCATGTAGGTAATCCGCAAAATCTTCGCGAAAAACCGTACGATAACTCATTTTATTGTCACCAGCAATTTCAATTGTTGGAAAAAATGGTAAAAAGTAATAATGATCTAATGACCCAATTGTATATGGTTCTTCAAAATCAATCAATTCATCATGCACGTAGACATCGCCGTTATCGGCCAAAGTGATCCCATCCCAGATGATTTCACCCCATGACCCACCACGAAAGCCCATGCCACGAATCTGGCTAGACTTCATGTAAGCCCGGGATTTGGCGACTTCATGAACCAACCGCCACAGATCGACACCTTGCAGGGTCGTACGCATCGGATGGACCGCATGGGGTAAAATTTCATGAAGCACATCCTTAGTGACCCGCCCCGTTGGTAAATCCCCCAAGAACATGCCCGTCGATAACATCGCGATAGTCGTGCGCGTACGGCGCTCCAAAGCGGCCAGGCCTAGATCAATCAGACGGTTATCTGCATGTTTATTAGTGGAATAGGCTGTCGGTAATACCGCCACAACTTCTTTATCCAGCTGTTCTCGACCACTCTTGCGATAGCCTTCAATTTCAACCGTATCAGCGATTTCTGCAGGCAATGCATCCGTATCAACAGTTGTCGCCTGCATTTTAGTCAATGTGCCATCCGTAATTTCTAGATCGATTCGCCCAATGTGTTCACCATATTTACCAGCAGCAGCCAGCAGTGCCGAACCACGTTTTTCACCATGTGGTAAGTGATGATGGGTATGCGCGCCAATAATGACTTGTAAATCTGGAAACCGCTCCGCTAAATAATGATCAGTCGGCAACCCCAAATGGGACAGCAACACATTAAAATCGGTTTTCCCTGCCAGTTCGGCTAAAGCTTGCGTCATCGCTTGGTCCAGCTTTTCTGGCATCCAACCAAGCAATGGCAGCGTCAAAATAAACGGCGCAGTCATCCCCAACACCCCGACACGGGTCCCTTTAGGCGTGGTCAAAATGACCGACCGCACCGCCCACTTTGGCAATTCACCGGTCTGCATATCGGTGATGTCACCAAGCAATACAGGGAACTCGGCTGCATCATGTAGATGATTCATATCTTCATGTGCTAACCCCAAAATTTCATTATTGCCAATTGTGGCCGCATCATAATGTACTTGATTCATCAATGCCGTATTAGCTTGTCCCATCGTGGCTTCCGTCAATGGGTGCGCCCGGTCAATAAAATCACCGATGTCAAAGGTGAATACCGCCACCCCATTTTGGCGTAAGTTAGTTTGTTTTTGGAGCAGATAACGGCGAATTTTTGGCCACCGTTCCAAATGCGAGTGCAAATCGTTAGTATGCAGAATTGTAATATGCTCTTGCATGATTTACCGTCCTTTCGCAAACGCGTCGTGCTTTCGTTGAATGATTATATCTAGTTCATCTAGCGACAACGGTGTCCCCCACGCTGGCCGTTCGGTCTGCATCAAATAATCTAGGTCAGCACTATCCACACCCACATTGATGTTTTCTGGCACCGCCACGCTGTAATGGTGAATGTGGCCGTGTAGATTGATGCTTGAATCAGTTTTACCAAACATCATCGGATAGTGCGTCAAGAAAAATTGGTGATGGTGCGCTTTAACAATCAACCCAACATCATGAAACACAAATTTTGGTTGACCATCTGCCAAATCATAATTGTTTTTTGCTAAAAATTTTAGCATATCACGCGTGTCATGATTGCCCTTAACTAATACGATATGCCCATGCAATGAGCTTAAAATTGCCAGCGTTTTTTGATAGGCGTCTTTAACCGGCCGCATATGATTTAACAACGCCACATCCCCAAGATGATAAACCGTATCTAGTTCACCAACCCGAGCATTCCAAGCATTCACCAACACTAGGTGCTCTTCGGCCAGCGAATTGAATGGCCGTGGTGCAAAATCATTTTGACCTAATAATTCTTGATGAAAAAAATGTGTATCACTCGTCACAAACTGCATAGCTACCTCCTCTTCACGTAGGAGAACGCTCCTAGCGAATTCGGCGTGAAGCCATCGAATCCAACCACTTCAAAAAGTCGTCAAAATTATCGGTATAGCGATTGACACCCCAAAAACGTTGTTCTTCCTCGTTTGTATCATATTTTACACGCAATCCCCATTCATCATTCGCACCAAGTGCATCTGAAGAACCATTATACTCCTTGGCCCAACCACCAATGAACCCTTCCATTTGCTTTGAAAAGGCTTGCCATTGAAAAGTCAAATCAATCCACAGACCATCGTATTGCTGTAATTTTGGGTTAGGAGCTAGTTGTCGGTTGAAATCGAAACTAGGCTCCGTGACTTCAGCCGGTAGGAAACCTAGATCCTTTGTGGTTTTTAGTAAAAAAGCGTGCTGATCCGTCAATTTTCCATAATAATAATCAAAACCAGTGAGCATATTGCCCCGATAAAATTCAAAATACTCTAACATAAGTTTACTTCTCAATTACAATTAATTCTTTCGTCAAGCCCGCTGTCAAGTTTTCCATACCATCAGTTGTCACGATGATATCGTCTTCGATGCGAACACCACCCTTACCAGTCAAATAAATACCTGGTTCAATGGTCAACAACATGCCAGCGTGCAGCAAATCTTCTGAGGTCTTTCCGATATATGGACCTTCATGAATCGCTAATCCAACCCCGTGACCTAATCCATGCGTGAATTGCTTGTCATATCCAGCTTGCGCAATGACATCACGGGCAACTGCATCCAATTCGGCTGAGGCCATTTCTGCATGAGTTGCCGCCAAAGTAGCCTCATTAGCCTGCTTGGTGACGTCATAGATTATTTTTAATTCTTTGTCGATCTCACCAAATGCAATCGTTCGTGTCACATCAGAAGTGTAGCCATCTACATAGTAGCCAAAGTCGATAGTCACTAAATCACCGGTTTCTATGACTTTATCCGTTGCTTCGGCGTGTGGTAATGAACTATTGACACCGGAAGCGACAATCGTATCAAAGGATGCCTTCGTTGCACCACGACGACGCATAATAGCATCCAATGTGTTGGCAACTTCACGTTCGGTCATCCCAACATGGACAACTGTCAACAACTCCTCAAACCCAGCCACGGCAACTTCAGCCGACTTACGAAGTGCGTTCAATTCTTGTTCATCCTTCACTTCACGAATCGCTTCGACCAGACCAGGCACTGGTGCAATATCTTCGCCCACAAAATTTTCATCAATATAATCAAAATCACGATATGGAATCGTATCCTCAAAGCCCAACTTAGTAATGGCATAGCGCTTCGCTGCCGCCATAGCCACCCCCCAATAGTCCCGTGTCACCAGCAATTGGACATCTTCAGGTAACTTAGTACGCATATCATCCTCATACCGCGCATCCGTGATCAGGGCAGCCTTTTCTGCACCGATTAAGACCAAACCGTCACCAGTTCCACCGTAAAAACCAGTTAGATACTTCATATTGTCGCCATCAGTCACAATTAAGCCATTGATGTCGAGCTTCTCAAATAAACGACGGACGTTCTCGATTCTTGCAGTCATGCTTTTTACCTCGTATTAGTTTAATTCCAATTATAGCAAAAAATCAGACCTATTATGGTCTGATTTCAATCGTCGACGTAACTTGCAGAGCGTGAATCGCCTCCCAGTCTAATTCTATCTGGGTTGGCACCTGAATCGCGCCATGTTCGATAACCATTGGCGTTTTAATGATATCCCGTTCAAAGTAACGGTCACTCCCTGAAACATCCGTTGGAATATAGGCTGCAAAGTGATTGGTTAAGGATACCTGTGCCAGTGCCAAATCAACTGAGCGACCGAGACCACTTGCTAACATGCCCCCGACCCATGCATTAGCATCGGTTTGTAAAATATGCATAGCTGTGCGCCAACCACCAATTTTGGCCTGCTTGATCGTAAAGAGAGCGCCAGTCTGTCGATATCGTTCATAGTCCTCGATACTATGTAAGCTTTCATCCAATGAAATACGCAAGGACGTCAGTTGCTTGATAGCCGCAATGTTGAGCTCATTTTGATCCTCAGAAAAAGGTTGTTCAATGAATGTAAAGCCCATGCCTTCCAGACGTTGTAAGCGTTGCAAGCCATCATGCACCGCGAACCCGCCATTGCCATCCGCTGAGAACATGGTCGTTGGAAAGCGAGGCATGACTTGCGCGATCACATCATCATAAGGCGCAGCTCCCAATTTTAACTTAATCCGTTGGTACCCCTGGGCAATGGCCCGCTCAATCTGGTTGGTTAACCTTTGGGCATTTGGCATGATACCAATGGCCTGCCCCACCGGTACACCTTGTGCTGTATCGTCCACCATAGTGGGGAGTGAGATCAACTGCGCACCTTCTCTGGCCGGCATCACCGCTGAAAACGCCATTTCCAGGGCTGCTCTGGCAAATGATGGCATGCCCACCGGAATACTATTTTGAAAAACTGCTGGTGCTGCTGCACGAATAGCCGCAATGGAAATAGCTTGTGTCTCAGTATCATACGCTGCATCATAAAAAGACTGAATTTCACCATACCCACGTGAACCATCACCCCAAACTAGCTCTACCAGTGTAATTGGCCGGGCCGTCGTCAGACCATGGGCAGTCTTAAAAGGGGTCTTAAGCTGTAATTCCAATGGGTAGAGGTTAATCTGCTTGACGTAGCCATTGGTTGTAGGCAGCCTTTCGTTCAAAGTGTACATTATGACCAGCTCCTTCTACCTGTACGTGGTTGACCGTTTTGATTAACGACCGCATTTGGTCAGCAATGGCCTTAAACTTAACATCGCGCTCACCAGTGATCAAATGCACCGGCATCGTTAATTCATTTAAGCGTAACCAGTTATTTGGTTGATACCCAGTACCAAAATAACGTAAAGAATTGGCAACATTGGCTGCTAAATGATGCAATCGTTGGGCATGCATAAAGGCTTGCTGTGCTGTACTGACCTCAGTTTGGCTAGCAAACAGGGGCATCGTTTCCCAGGCAGCAATGAATTTTGCCATGCCTTGCTGTTCCACACGCAGTGCTTTTTCATGATCACTCTGTCGCCGGGCGAGGCGGGCCGCCGCATCAGACACACCCGCCGTACTACTCTCTAACCATAAGCTCGTCAAATCAGTGGGATAGGTTAATGCATACTGCAAGGCTAACCGCCCCCCCATGGAATAACCAAGCAAGCGCACTGGCTCATCCGTTATGGCATGAATTAAGGTATGTAAATCAGCCACCTGTTGTGCGGCGGTAAATCGTTTGGCAGCGACGAGCTGATCGGTTTGCGCGAAGCCTAGTAAATTAGGAATAATCACCGTACCAGGAAATGTTATCTCCGCAAAATCAGCTGCGCTCCCAAGAAAGCCATGCAAGGCCACCCAAATTGGTCGCCCGCTCCCGCGAAGTTCAACTGCGTAGTCGTAACCTGTAATAGTAATGTGCTTAATCATTGTATAGTGCCTGCAATTCGTTTTGAATTTGGCGATGATCAAGGACATTCTGTGCACGATCACTAGTGATTTCAATGATGTTCAACCCAGGCATCGGCTGCATAATCAATGCTTCTAATGCCTGCACGGTATGAGGATGATGATAAGTTGCATCATACAAATTGGCGACCTTCTCGACATTTAGTCCAAGGGGTGTGCCAAACATCTCTTCAAAATAATCCTTAGCATTCGCTTGGGGTAAGAATGAGAAAATTGACCCCCCATCATTATTGACCACAACGACCGTCAAATTAAGCTGATATTGTTTTGCCATCATCAAGCCGTTCATATCATGGAAGAATGTTAGATCACCTGTGATCAGATACGTCTGGTCAAATTGGGTTGCCACACCTAACGCAGTCGACTCGGTCCCATCAATGCCATTCGCACCACGGTTTGCCATCACTGTCACCGCGTGGTCCGGTACAAAGAAATTGTCCATATCACGAATCGGCATACTATTGGCGACAAAAATCGCACTATTAGATACTGCTTTACGCATCGCATACACGGTTGTGATTTCGTTGAGATGATCAGCTGATGACATCAACTTGGTGACCTGCTGACCTAACGCACTGAATTCAGCAAGATATTCCTGATTTGCTCTAACATCACTGGCCAACAACGCTTGCAAAAAAACATTCTCGTCAACGTGCAACTGGCGACTAATTTGCCGTTTATAATCCTTACCGACCGTTGCCTTCCCAACCACAATTTGCGCAACTGTGTGATCTTGTACCCAGGTCATCACCCTGGCCGACACTGGCGTTGACCCGAGACGGATCACTATATCCGGTACAAGTGTGTCATCAATTACTTCAGTTTGTAGCAGTAGTTCAATGCCGTTAACAACTCCCGCAACACCGCGTACATTCGCCAGGACATCGGCAATAATCGGGAATCGCTTCGTAGCGGCCAGTTCTTGCAATAGCTTGACATTAACAGTCTTTTGCAACGGCCCAGCTAAAATGACCACTTTTTTATCGGTAATCATCGCCGTTAACGCCGTTAAATCGATCTGCTCAATCGCCGCCACATTGGTTTGTGCCGCCACATCGGGCCAAGGTTCGCCGAGCACTGGCATCAATGGTTTCCGTAAGGGTAAGTTCAAATGGACTGGTCCAGCCGGTGTAGCTGCCGCCAACCGCACTATTTCCTGCACTTCGTAGTCAATATACGCCGTAACATCCGGGTGAGCATCTTGCAAGGTAATGGCCACAAAGCGCTTCACCTGCGTACCAAACAGCTTCGTTTGATCAATTGTTTGTTGGGTCCCAATATGTTGTAATTCTGCTGGCCGATCGGTACTCAATAAAATCAACGGTACATTTGAAATTTGTGCCTCGACCACAGCTGGCATCCAGTTAGCAATCGCGGTCCCCGAGGTCGCAATCAAAACGACCGGATGCACCGTCGCCTTTGCAATGCCTAAGGCAAAAAAAGCGGCCGACCGTTCATCGACGTCGACATAGACATTGATAGATTCTGTGTAGGTAGCATATTCTGCCAACAGCAACGCAATTGGGGTGGTTCGTGAACCGGGTGAGATGACATAATCTGTCACCCCTTGCGCTGCTAACGCCTTAAACAGGTGCTTGATATTATTTGTTAAACTATCAGTCATGCTGTCTCTCCAGTAATTTCATCATTGGTTGCATTTTTAATGCTGTTTCTTCGTATTCTTGGGTCGCATCTGAATCTGCCAAGATACCCGCCCCCGCAAAAAGATCAACTTTGCCCGCATGCGCAAACATTGAACGAATCCCGACAACCATTTCACCATCCCCAGAGGGCCTCAACACGCCAACTGGTGCGGCAAACAACCCCCGTGGATTTTGTTCCAACTGAGCAATCTGTGTCAACGCCCATTCTTCTGGTTGACCGCCCAAAGCCGGGGTCGGATGTAACCGATCCACAATCGACAATGTCGTCACACCATCGTTGACTTGTCCTGTTATTGGTGTATACAAATGTTGCACTTGAGGATTCTTCATAATCGTCGGCCCCTTTGGAACAGTGAGTGCAGCCATCCCTGCTAAGCGCTCGACAATCCGGTTAACTACGATAGCATGTTCCTGTAAATTTTTGGGGTCATTCAGTAGTGTTGCCGCTAACTGCAGATCCTCTGTCTCATCTTGACTGCGGCGGGCAGTTCCAGCCACCCCCGCTGTTGCCAAATGACCGTCATTAATTTTAACTAACCGCTCTGGCGTGGCTGAAATGAAAATATCATTGTCCCGCTTTAAGATAAAATGATAGTTGTGGGGTTGTGTCATTTGCAAATCAGCGATCAACTTGGCCATATCAAGTGGTTCTGATAGCGTCACCTGACGCTGTCGCCCGAGCACCACCTTTTGTTTTGTGCCATCACTTTGCATCGCATCAATCGCATGCTGAACTCGCTGTACCCAGTTCGTCTCATCCACGACCCTTTCAATTTCAGGCCGGCGGCGTTTGCTCCGGTTCGTGACGACATTCGTCTCATATCCCCATAAATGTTGCTCGGCAATGTCATACAACACTTTGGGCTGTAAAAAATACCCATTCATCATTGTGGCCGTATGTAACTGATCATCAAACGGTACGCCACCAAATACCGGATAATTCTTCCCGGCCGCCCATGTTGCGATTTCATGTATGTCACGACTAAAAATTTCATCAGCCACCCCAAAGCCATAATACCGCGACTTCTTATCGGCAGTCGCGAAATATACAGCTACTTCAGCTAACTCAAACCGTTGCCATAATTCCTTTTCTGATGGGAAACTCATAGTGCACCTCGTCTTTTTGAATACCTTTTATTTTACGCTTACCGCGATAATTTACAAAATATGCGCCCTAAATTTATAAAAATACCATGACTTAGTATTTTGGCAGAGGGTTCGCACCTGATGATATCCATTCCAAAATAGTTTGACTATTGGTATGCAAGGTCGACAATGTCATTTTTTTAACGACTAAAAAACCACCCGTCAATATGACTAAACGGGCGGTGTTTATTTTAAATAGTATTAGACGACATTTACTTAAAGCTGATTTTACTCGTTAGTCCCTTCTAATGGTCCTTCTTGCGTAATCGCTTCTTCTTTAGTTGCTTCGGTGACTCCATGATCATGCTTGACCGGTGAATAGATGGAATAACACTTCATCACTTCATCACCAGCATTGATAATATTGTGCCATGTGTTGTCCGGAATAATCACTGCTTCACCAGGATAGATGTCACGATCAACGGTTAATTTTTCCTTATCCGTTCCCATTTGCACATGACCAACTCCCTCAACTAGATAAATGAATTGATCATTACCATGATGGATTTCCATACCAATATCCCCACCATGTGGTGGAATAGCCATTAATGTAACTTGGAAGTGATTCCCCGTCCAAAAAGTTGTCCGGTAGTTGGTATTTTGCTTCGCAGCTTCACTAAGGTTCACAGCAAATGGACTTGGTCCAAAATCTTTTAGTTCCAATTTGTTATCAGTCATTGTCTTATTCCCCCTTTTCAACTATTATATTACACGATGACACAAATTTGTAACATGATTACAAAAACATGTGCATTTTCGATAAAGTGTTTCCAAGGTACCACCACAAATTGATGTACAGTCATGCAGCTCATCCAAACGTGAGCGCCACCCCAACCGGCCAGCTATCATGAACTGGACATCACACGCGTGACAACAGCGTTATCTGAGTAACCAACAAAAATGCCCGTGTTCCTGAACACGGGCATTCCTTGTAAATGATATGCAATCTCTTGCTACTGACTAGATGTCTGGCTGTAATCTAAGCTAGCAATCTTTGCTTTAATATAGTACGTATAAACATCTTATCTTAAATGTTTTCGAGCTTGCCTGTCTTATCCTTAGCAATTAGATAATATACCGTCGCTGCAATTGCCCACGCCCAGACGATATGCCCGAAAAATTCTGAAAAATGCTCATCAAATGGTTGGTTCCAAGGTGCGGGGATCGTCCCAACAGCTGGCATCAAGATAATATGCCACACAACCCATAGGACAATACCATACAAAGTACCTTGCCACATACCAATTTTAGGCCAGTACTGAGAAATGAACACATAGACTACTGAAAATGCAATGGCAAAAGAGAAATGTAAGAGCAGAGTGAACCAAAAAACTTTTTGATCCTGTGAATAATAAACGAATGATTCCACTAATTTTTTAGGTATTCCCAACTGCATCGCCATGTGTTGTGGTGGATTAATTAGATTTCTGGCAATTGTACGTGGTGGAAAAATACTTTCCCACCCAATTTTAACCATACCAGAAATCATACCAGCAATTAAACCATACCAAATACTCTTGATACTGATTTCCTTAAAGCTTGCGCCCGGTTTTTTCAAAGAAAACATACTACTCCTCGTTTCGTAAATAAATTAATTTATTCACAAATTTTATTAGATTCACACTCTTTTGTCAATAGCAGTTTTACAATATTGATTTGTATATTATATACCAATTAAACATATCCGATATAGTTTATATAATCTTATTTTTATTAAAAACAAGATGCTCTGTACTCAGTAAATACACTTCAAACTATCTTAAATTGTGAAAAAATTCATAAAAACCATAGATTTGCATGTTTTTTAAATCAGCCTGATCTTATAATTAAATTAGCGGGAGTCGTTAAGTCGGCCGCCTAACAAAAGGAGTTATCTAATGCATCGTCAGGAATTAATCGATCTAGTTAAACTAACGACCCATTCATTTGAAGACTACCCGTTTAATACTGCCCATCGTCAAGATAAAATCATTTGGACGGTGATGAGGCGAGTCACAAATCAAAAAATAATCGCGCTGATCTTTGAGAAGAATGACGCCTTAATGATCGACCTGAAACTAACGCCCGACCATGGTGAAATCATGCGTCAGCGCCAGGGCGTCTACCCAGGATACCATATGAATAAAACGCACTGGAATAACATCATTGTGAATGATACAGATCTTTCAAAAACAGAATTAATCAATATGATTAAGGAGTCTGATCGATTAACCTCATGATTTACTGAGGATCATTGGGTAGACAAAAATCCCCGCTATCTCTATGAAATAGCGGGGATTTATTAATTTATCGTAAATTATATTACTTAGCAATGATTGCCTTGTACTCTTCACGAGAAACAACTGATACTTGGCGCTTGTCACGACCCATACGGCCGAACTTTACAACACCATCAGTCAATGCGTACAACGTGTCATCGTTTCCACGACCAACGTTTACACCTGGGTAGATGTGAGTACCACGTTGACGGTAAATGATTGATCCAGCCTTGATATCTTGACCATCAGCACGCTTCGTTCCAAGACGACGTCCTGCTGAGTCACGACCGTTGGCAGATGAACCACCACCCTTGTGGTGGGCAAGCATCGTCAAGTTAGTCAAATTCAATTGCATGATTTTATCCTCCTATATTCGATGTCTTAGGCAATCGTGTCAATGACAACCTTAGTATAAGGTTGACGGTGACCTTGCTTACTGTGTGAATGCTTCTTGGCCTTGTACTTGAAGGTAACAACCTTCTTTTCCTTACCTTGCTTTTCAACAGTAGCTGTAACTGATGCACCTTCAACGTAAGGGGCTCCGATTGTGCCGTCGATGTAAACGACCTTATCGAAAGTAACCTTTTCGCCTTCAGCGGCATCTAACTTTTCGACGTAAACTACGTCGCCAGCGGCAACTTTATATTGCTTACCGCCGTTCTCAATGATTGCATATGCTGCCATGAGTCTGTAGACCTCCTAATAAAATGTATGAAACTTAGACTCACCTCACCCGCGGGCCATGCCACTTAATACAGGATTCGAGTGGTTGCAGTTTGCGGGGTTTCCACAAACACAACAAAGCTATTATATTACTATTACCCTGATATATCAACCTTTTAAGTTACATAATTGTATAATTAACTAAGTAATCAAAATAAATGAGTTGATCAGTGATATCGATCAACAATCCTTCGCGTTTGTATAATACCAAACGCCAATCACTCACCTTATTATTATGCTTTTCGTCAATAAATTGATTCAATGTACCATCATGATTCAATAAAATATAGCCGGCAAATTCATCCAAGACTGCCGGTAACTCATCAGTTAGACGCTCAATACTTGGTGTCGGACCATCTGATGTAAACAACGCAATCGCAAACAAACCCAATTCAGGTCGGGTATTATTAAAATACCATTTAAAAACCATCAGATCACTCATCGTTAGCCCAATGTTCATTAAGTAATCGACACTCAACCGAAAATGAATCGGTGGCTCATTTTTTGGTAATGCAGGGACATGAAACTTTTCGGCATAGTATTCCGCAAACGATTGCCATTGTAAAGGTGTCGGTTGCGTTTGCCCAGTCTCAAAGGCATGTAGTTCATCTGTCGTCATTTTCAGGTCTGCCGCAACTGCTTGCGGATGTAACTGAAAGAAATTTCGTATCATCGCTAAATTATTCATAACATTATTATATTACAACTGTTGTGGTGTTTCATTTTTTTGATACAATAGATAAGGTTAGATTTTGCCCCTGTAGCATAATGGATAGTGCAAAGGAGTTCTAACCCTGGGATGGGGGTTCAATTCCCTCCAGGGGCATTCGCAAGGAATTTGTAGCAAAAATTCCACCAAAATAAAAGGCCATACCGCATGTTGGTATGGCCTTTTTATTCTTCAGGTAGTCATCTATTGGCAATATAATGATTCCTACGTGGATCAATACCATTAAATTTCGCTCATTAAACATCATTTTATTTAATTGTCCAACCACCATCAATTGTGAACACCTGTCCCTGAACATAACGGCTTGCCGCACTGGTCAAATATAGGGTTAAATCAGCTACTTCTGTGGCTTGAGCCCACCGTTTGACAGGTGTTGCTTGGGCAACTTGCTTAGCCATGGCACCATCCCCAGCAAAATCAGCTGCATTCATCGGCGTGTCAATCGCGCCAGGTGCAATGGCATTAATATGAATACCAAAAGCGGCATAATCCAAGGCTAACTGCTTCATCCAACCAACCAAGGCATGTTTTGAAGTTGTGTAGGCACTACCACCACCGCCAGCAATTTGACCAGCAATAGATGCCATATACACAATCTCACCAGCGCGTCGTTCAACCATTTCAGGCAATATTGCCAGTGTTAATTGAACGGCCGCATAGACATTCACCTGCATGAAATGTTGTATCTCATGCAGATTAGTCGCTAAGGCTGGTCGAAAGGTATCCAAAATCCCCGCTGTACTCAAGAAGATATCGATTGTATCCAGGATTGGTCGCTGTGCTTCAATCCAATTTTGCAAACCTAATTCATCACCTAAATCCAGCTGCCAGGTGTGCAACCGATCATGCTGAACCAGAATTGGTTGTACATCGAGTGCAATGACCTCGGCGCCCGCGTTTAGATAGGTTTCCATTTGTGCAAGCCCAATTCCTGATGCCGCCCCAGTAATTAAAACCGTTTGTCCTTGATAGTTTTGATCAATCATTTTATTTACTCAAATCAATTGTTTTGTTCAAAATATAAATAATCACCCCGCCGACAATCAACGAGAATAATTCACCAGGAACCACACTGATATAGTATGCCAACCATTGTGCGAAGATGCCACCATGTGAGCCAGAAGAAAATGCACCGCTTGCGCCAATGTTAAAGGCGAAGACAAATTCACCAGCTAAGATAGCCATCCCAATTGTCGCCACAACAACCGTACTAGTAATAATCTTGGCCAACGCATTCTTCATATTGCGGGTCAAAAAGTATGTGATGGTGGTCATGATGACCGTTCCTAATGTACCAAACACCCAATCGATCCAGCCAAGCGGTGACACTAAATTAGCCAATAGTACACCCAACCCCAATGCGACAATGTAACGCTTATTCCAGGCTGCCAAATGGTTTAAACCTTCCGACAAACGTAATTGAACCGGACCAAAACTGAACGGCGCGATCATCAAAGTGATTGCCGCATACAAAGCTGCCACAACTGCAACCAACGCAACGTTACGTCCTTGACCAGTTGTCTTTTTTTCATTTACCATATCTTTTTACGCTCCTAGTTTTTTTGAGTGGGATGGTTACGAACCACTGCCTTTCATACTATCAAAAAAAGGAAGTACCGGCAACCAAAGCTGATACTCCCTCATTTAAACGGTTTTCAAAAGGCGCCGAATCGCTTCATCTAGAGTTGCTGGGCTAATCTTCAATTCGTTCAGCCCTAACTTTAAATATGAACGCCAAGCATGCGAAAAATCAGCATGTCGCTTTTGATGATAACTATTGAGCAACATCGTTTCGATACCAATAAACTGATGGTTTAATCTCATTTGTGGAAAACGCGCAAATACTGCTAAATCAGCTTCTTCCAGATTGATCAAATGCGTCCATTGTTGTTTTAAACTAATCAACAACATTTGAACGACACCGCGGGCATAAAGGGTGACTAACGCCTCATCGTCATCGGTGGGACCAGGCACGTTCAGATTCACTGAATTTGTCGCCACCAGCAACTGGTTTAATGTCACACTCATATTAAGATAATCATTTAGCAAAATATCTTTGGGGGCGATAGGTGTCGCCCATTCGGCCGCGACCTCGCGATACATATCCCGGGCAGCCCGCAAGTAGAAAGGAAAATCAAGCTCCATTAGTACATCTCCCGCGGTAACAACAATTCAACCTTGACACCCGTGGCCTCAGTACGTTTGCGTACCCCAACTTTAAAAACTGATTCACGGGAGGCAACTTCAATCGTTTTACGTTCTCGTAGATACCACACACCAATGAATTCGTAATCAAGCAAGACATCAAGTAATGACACAGCATCCGTGCCATCAACTACTTGGAAATGCCATTCCTGGCCACCAATGGCCGCTAAATTACGCTCATAAAAGACCCGCAGCTCAACGCCATGATCCAAAACCATACCCGCGCCATTATGAATACCCTGGAGAAAATAATGAGACTCGGCTGAAAGGATAAATAAGCGATCAATCATGCCAGCCGGCATCTCACTTTGCACCATTGGATAGAGAAAACTATCCTTGGTTTCGAGGATATTGTAATCTACATCGTATCCAAATGTACGTTCCATATAGCGTCCAAATTCTAGTAGTAAATTAGCCAAGGGACGAATGATGTTAGCAGCCGCATGCGTGCGATAATTAGCTACTAACAGGTTAGTAATCGCATGAGAATTAAAGAATAGCCCCTTACGCTCTAATGACCAGTAGAATAATTTTTCGCCGGTACCCATTTCAGTGAAGTAGGCACCACCATGCACATTGTCGTCATTCAAAACGAACTGGAAAACACCTGGTACCGTTAACCCCTCGATCACCAAAGTTAATTCTTCACGATCTTCCGGCGTTAAAATATCAAAGTTATCAATGCCGGCAAATGTCAAAAAACGATGCATAGCCATCATATACCAATCAACTTGCTTAAATTGACGTGGCACGACTACCCATTCCGTTGCTAATTCTGATGTCACAAGTGCACTGGCAACATCATGAACGATAATGGGGTCGCTGGTTTCTGACAACAAGCGAATTTTACCCAATTGGGCTTCGATACTGTGTACATCAGCTGTAAGTAAATCCACATAAGCAGATACATGATTTTGTACGTGATCAGACATGTAATAATCCTCCCTCAGCACCTAATTCCTTTTCAGGTAATTGACTAACATAGTCCTTATATAGATTCTTAACCGCATGCTCAAAGTCAGCAAAACTACCAAATGTTTCGTTAATGGCGCGTTGCTCATACAGCAACACCGTATCCTCTTTTGAGTAGTACAGAATCAAGTTGTTATTTTCAGCAATTAATTCTGGTACTTGTGACGCCTTTTCATCAAGCGCATCTAACTGTGATAACCGGGCCTCAACTTGGGTACGCCGATCCTTGGTCTCTTGTGATTGGAATAACCCACGTTTATCGTCAAGTTGTTGATACTCAGATTGCAAAATGCGGCGTTCTTCATCACGCGCCACCTGCTCATCCAGCAATTTATGCAACCCTTCGTTGGTCCGCGTCGCATCTTCAATCACATCACTATGGTAGCGCCGATTAACCGCTGCCAAGGCCACTGACTTAGCCAACATGTCATATTCTTCATCGCCAAAGATGAAATTGACCGTCAACGGATCCAAAATACCAAAGCGCCGGCGATCCCACCAATTACCAAATTGCAATTGATAAACCCCTAGTTCATCTTCTTCATAATAAAAGAACGGGAATTTTTCTTGGAGGTATTCAATTAAGTGCTTAGCCAGGTGGTGCGATAATTCATCCTGAATATCACTAACTAGACGTGACTCAGTCTGGTTATCAACTGCCTCGGTCGCACCTTCAATTAATGCTGCATACTTTTTTGTATTCAACAATTTATAAACTAATCGATCATTATCTTCCGCCACAGCTTGTTGCACATCACTCAAAAATTGCATTTTGGCACGTAATTTTTCAGTAATGGTGACCAAGTTATCAGGAATTTCCGTTTTTAGATATGGTGTCTGTTCCATGGCAAACCTCCATGTATTTGCTTATTTTTAACGCTTAAGTCTAGTTTACATGATTGCCGTAAAATTAGCTGGATTTGCTGTGACCCTATTTTCTTTCTTAACAGTATTTAAGAAATTTAGTCTTTTAATTAGCTCAAAAAAACACCGAACGAATCGGTGCTGTTTCTGCAAATTAATATTGTTCAAAATAGGTGTCAAGTTCCCATGCTGAGACTTCTTGACGATATGATTGGTATTCTAAGCGCTTCGCTGAAATAAATGCTTCAGCAATATGGTGTCCCAATGCGCCCAAGATAGTTGGGTCTTCAGCCAAATCGTTGACAGCTGATAACAAAGTATCAGGTAAGTCAGTGATACCAGCGGCACGACGCTCTGATTCATCCATCAAGTAGATATTGCGATCAACGGCATGCGTAGGCTCCAACTCACGTCGAATACCATCCAACCCAGCTTCCAAAATCGCCGCAAAAGCCAGGTATGGGTTGGCCGTTGGATCAACTGAACGCAATTCCAAACGCGTTGAATTACCACGTGAAGCAGGGACACGCACCATTGGTGAACGATTTGAACCTGACCAAGCCACATATACTGGGGCCTCGAAACCAGGTGTCAATCGCTTATATGAATTAACGGTTGGATTAGTCAATGCCGTATATGCCGTGGCGTGGTCCAAAATACCACCCAAGAAGTTATAGGCCGTCTTTGATAACTGCAGGTCACCTGTTTCGTCAAAGAAGGCATTACCAGTTTCATCAAATAATGACATATTTGTATGCATACCGTTACCGTTAATACCTGACTTTGGCTTTGGCAAGAAGGTTGCATAGTAACCATATTGACGGGCAATAGTTTTAACAACCAACTTGAAAGTCTGGATATTGTCCGCGGCATCTAACGCGTCTGCATATTTAAAGTCGACCTCATGTTGTCCTGGGGCAACTTCGTGGTGTTCTGCTTCAATCTCAAAGCCCATCGCTTCCAGTTGCAAAACAATTTTACGTCGCACATCATTCCCCATGTCCAATGGTGCAAGGTCGAAGTAACCACCCTTATCATTTAATTCAGTCGTAGGGTTACCGTTTTCGTCTAACTTAAACAAGAAGAATTCTGGTTCAGTTCCCAAGTTGAAATTCTTGAAACCAGCTTCTGTCATTTCTGACAAAACACGCTTCAAGTTACCACGAGGGTCACCAGCGAAAGGCTGACGGGCTGCTGTGTAAACGTCCGCAATAAGTCGGGCAACCTTACCCCCATTTTCATCCGTTGACCATGGGAAAATCATGAAAGTTGACAGGTCTGGGTAGAGATACATATCAGATTCTTGGATACGTACGAACCCTTCGATTGAAGACCCATCAAACATCAAGTTGTTGTCCAAAACTTTTTCTAGTTGTGAAACAGGCACACCAACATTCTTGATTGCACCGAAAACGTCAGTAAATTGCAAACGCAAAAACTGAACGTTTTCGTCTTTAATGATGTTACGGATGTCATCTTTAGTATATGCCTTACGGACCATGTTACTTCTCCTCTGTATAATAACCCTAGAAATGTGATTGATTGCCAAATCGCCCAATCTTCAAGAACTCATCTTGCAATGCATTCCGCAATGCCGCATCTGAGGATGCTTGTTGGCGCCGGATGATTTGCTTATGCTCAACTTCACGGATCTCCGAAATCGTATACCCCGCGTCAAGATAGTCCGCAATTTCCAACAGTCGATCCACGTCATTTAACGAGTATCGGCGTTGTTTACCCGCACCGCGCTTTGGTGTGATAAGTCCCTGTTGATCGTAATATCGAATTTGGCGATCAGATAGGCCAGTCAACTCACGCACAACACTGATGGGAAGCACTGCCATCTCGCGGCGTAATTCCTTTTCACTCATACGTTCGTGACCTCCTTGTATGCCTATATTCTAACAAATAGCGTAACAGAAAAAAGCAACCATGTCAGCTTTTATGACATGGTTGCTTCAATATCGGCAATTATTCGGTTCATTTCTGATGGATCACTCACTAAATCGTACCAGTGAATATCATCAAATTGGTTATTAAACCATGTGATTTGGCGTTTTGCATACCGGCGAGAAGCCTGTTTCAGTCTTTCAACAGCTGTTTCTAAAGATTCCTCATCAGTCAAATAACCGAACAATTCCTTATATCCAATCGCTTTTTTTGCGGTACTGTCATCTGGCAACGCTAACGCCAGGCGGGCTTCGTCTAACAGACCGGCTTGGATCATTTGGTCGACCCGCTGATTAATACGGTCATATAAGACATCCCGTGACGTGTTCAAGCCAATGATGTATGCGTCGTATTGGCGCTGTGGTTTTGGTTGTTGCGCTGAAAATGGCTGCCCGGTATGATCACTCACCAGCAATGCGCGAACTAATCGTCGAATTTGACCAGGTAAGATGCGGTCCGCACTGACAGGATCCAACTGACGTAAGGCCGCCCGAACGGTTGCTTCCCCTTGCGTCGATGCAATCTTCGTCCATTTTTCGATGAAGGCTGGATCTTGCAAATCATGTACCTCGGCTAAGGGACGATCACCCAGGAGTGCTTGCACGTAAAAACCGGTGCCGCCAACTAAAACTGGCAGCTTACCACGTGCACCAATGGCCATTATTTCATCCTGTGCCGCTTGCACGAACTTAGCCACTGAATAGGGCTCAGCAGGCTCAGCAATGTCAATCATGTGGTGTGGCGCTTGCGCTTGTTCAGCCGGTGTAGCTTTAGCTGTGCCAATATCTAACCCGCGATAAATTTGCATGGAATCACCTGACACAATTTCACCATTAAAATGTTTGGCTATTTCCAATGATAAAGCTGTTTTCCCCACGGCGGTTGGTCCGACAATGACGATTAATTTTTGCATAGCATGTCCGCTCCTCGTTCTTTTCAAAAAAGCCCTGTAATCTTGCTATCTCATCCGCCTTTTTCCATGCATCCATGCTAAAATGGAACTATATTAAAATATTAAGATTTGTTAAACATCTTGGAGGATACATCATGAAGAAGTTTGGACTAGGTGTTATTACCGGTGTCGTTGCTACTGTCGCCTCAGCTGCAGCTGGTTTGTTTGCATTCCACAAGACAGTTGTTGAACCAGAGGAACAACGTGAAGAAAAGTTCACAGAAACTGAAAAGAAGGCTGCCCGCAAGATTGGCGCTTCACACACACCACGTTTCTAATTATCAAAAAGCGGCTGAAAATTTTTCAGTCGCTTTTTAAATTACTTTTTCTTACCTTCATACTTCGCAAAGCCACCCTTTAAGACATACATGTCAGTGTAACCTTGTTTCTTAAGCTTGCTAACCACTCGCGCAGCGACTTGATTGTTGCTATCAACAAAGAAGACCGGCTTATCTTTACGAATTGCGCTCGCATTTTGCAGTAACATCGTTGCTGGAATGTTGCGTGATCCTAATACATGCTCCGCCTTAAAGTCAGCACCATCACGCAAATCAATAATTTGACCGCCATGTGATTGCTTTTCAAAAGCAGCACTTTCCAAAACAGTGGCATTTTGCTTCAGGTTAAAACTCGTCCAGAAATACATTCCAACGGTCCAAACAATCCACAAGATAATAACAATTAATAATGCTTGTAACATACTACTCACTCCATCATTTTCAATATATCTATTTTAGCATATACAAAAAGAGTTAAGACGGCGCTTAACTCTTTTTTCAATCATTTTGCGACTATTGAATTACTTTGCTTCACCGACAAATGTTCCTGTGGCAGCATCATAACCAAAACCGACCTTAGTGATTGAAGCGCTTAGCTCCCAGTCACGATGACCAGTTCCACTAGCAGATTGCATATTTGTTTCATTGTACCAAGCATTAATTGCTGCAGCCCCAGAACCAAATTGGATAGCAATGACTTCATAACCATATGATTGGGCCCAGTGCGCTGCATCAACCGTTCCCTTTAACATATTAGCTCGCATTTGTGCGGTCGCTGCTAAACTAGCATCATATGAAACTGGTGATAAACCATGCTGTGCACGCAAAGCGTTCAGAGTAGACAAAGCTTCTGAGAACGTACCCGCAGTACTTGCAGTTGTACTCGTTGTTGTTGTTGTTTGCTTAGTAGCTGTCGTTGTCGTGCTTGATGCTGAACTTGAAGTTGTGGCTGTCGTTGTTGTCGCCTTAGCTGCTGAACCGGTCAACTTCAGTACTTGACCTGCATAAATAATAGTATTTTGTGAACCCAAGTTGTTGTATGACACCAAGTTATCAACTGACACACCCGTCGCAACGGCAATTTTTGATAAGTAATCACCAGATTGCACGGTGTATGATGTAGCATCTGCTGAGACGCTAGTAGCTGTCGTTGTCGTTGCACTAGTGGTGGTAATCTTCAAAGTTTGACCAACATACAAGTAATCAGTCGTTGACATGTCATTGTTCGCCGCTAAGTTGCTTACTGATACACCAGTTGCCCCAGCAATTGAAGACAATGTATCGCCTGAATGAACTGTATATGAACTTCCTGAATCATAGTTAGCTGCTACTTGATCAACCGTATTGGCAGTCCAAGTGTCCGCAGATGCCTTTGGCTGGTCTGTGAATGGCACCACTGCGCCAACAACTGATGCGGCAGCTGCTACCCAAAACTTGCCTGACTTATATAATTTCTTTTTACCTTCGTTTTGCATAAACACTTAATCTCCTTGATTGACTCCCTATATAACAAGGCACACTCACGATACGTTAATATTATCAAGGCCATTTGACAGTTACATTACCGCCCGACAACATAAACTTAAATTAAATAAAAACTTTTCAAAATTTAATTAAATTACGGTAAACATTGCAAACATTACTATAAGCAGCACGGTAACCATTTTAATGAGGCCGTCCCGTGTCAGTATCTCATAGTTTATTAATAATCTGTTTCAACGTCAACCCATTTTTATTTACAAAACAAAAACACCCATCATGTCGAAATGATAGGTGCTATTTTTTACATAATTATGCAGTGATCGTACGATCTGAAATACGAGCCAATGAGGCAGCACCATATGCACCAGCATCGTTACCCAATTCAGCCAACTTAATTTCAGTGACATCACGTGTTGACTTGAAGGCAAACTTTTGGAAGTTCGTCTTGACACGGTCCAACAAAATCTTACCCGCAGCAGAAACACCACCACCGATAACAACTGCTGAAGGGTTCAAAATGTTTGAGATATTTGCTGAAGCATATCCCAAGTAGTACCCAACCTTATCAACGACTTCGTTTGCCAAGAAGTCACCTTCTTTAGCTAAATCAAAAACAATCTTTGATGTGATTTCATCACCGTTATCAACCATTGCCTTCAACTTTGAGTTACCAGCGTAACCTTCGGCAAAGTCTTGGGCCAAGTGAACGACACCCGTGGCTGAAGCATATTGCTCCAAGCAACCGCGGTTACCACATGTACATAGGTATCCATCAGGTTCAACAACCATGTGGCCAACTTCACCACCGGCACCAGAAACACCATGGATCAACTTGCCTTCATTAATCAGGCCACCACCAACACCAGTACCCAAAGTGATAAATACAACTTCAGGGGCATTATTACCGGCACCACGCCATTGCTCACCCAAAGCGGCAGCGTTAGCGTCGTTATCCAAAGTTAATGGCAAGCCCGTTCCGGCTTCGATTTGCTCACGAACGTTTTGGGTTTCCTTCCAGTTCAAGTTGAAGGCACCCTTAACAGTTCCTTCTTCAATATTAACCGTTCCAGGTGTACCCATACCGATACCGATAATGCGTTCCTTATCCAATTGGTACAAGTCCAAATGGTGGTTAATTGAATCAACGATGTCAGGTACAATATGTGAACCCTCATCCAGGATGTTAGTCTTGACTGACCACTTTTGTTGAATTTCACCTTCAGCAGTCATAATGGCAAACTTGATAGTTGTTCCACCAAGATCAACCCCGATTAGCTTATCTTTAGCCATGTTTATTTCCTCAAACAATCTCAAATAAATTTAGTTGTAAACTTATCAACGGAATTAATTATACGCTTATCGGCTCAAAAGTAAACGTTTTCATTCGGTTTTCAAAAAAGAAAAAGTCTTAAAAACCCGTTGCAGCTTTTACTAATTAGGTCAAATTCTTGCCTAAATTTAGTCTAATAACCACGTTCACGTTTAACTTCTACTTCATGTTCATGCGCTAACACCAGTTTGATCTTGGCATAGTCTGCATTATCGATTAACCCACTCCGCCACATGTTATCAATTTCCAACGCCGCAAACTCAATATCCCATAATCGTTTACCAACATGGACGTAAGTATCATATTTTTTTAAAAGTTCCAAAACATCGAAAAAATTTTGATATTTCATTATCAAAGCCTTCCTAAAGCAAGCATGAAGCCAAGGGCTACAAATAGCACTACCCCGATTATGGCAACCATCTGTAAACGCCAATTAATTTTGATCTGGCGCATGTTTGGGTTTTTCACAAGTAATATTGGCGTCAAAAGCATCCCCATGATCCCACCACCAATGTGTGCTGCAAGATCAATACCTGATTGAAACAAAGCCATAAAAATCGAAAGACCAACTAATAAGCCAATAATGCGTGCTTCGCGTTTCCAAAAGTCATTGTCCCGGTCCAAAAAACCAAGCGCAATCATGGCACCAAATAGACCGTAAATACCACCAGAGGCACCCGCTGAGACCCCATTCATGGCGCCAGTCCCTAAACTCAAGAGATTACCAGCCATGACACTCAAAACAAATAACACTAAATAACGTAAGTGGCCAATTTGCCATTCGAGTAATTTACCGACAAAATACATCACCACCAGATTAAACAAGAGATGCGATGGCGAGACATGTAAGAAGCCCGCCGTCAGTAGCCGCCACCATTCACCGCGTCCCACCACTGCGGGATAGTATTGTGCGCCATCTTTGAAAAGTACATCAACATTGATGATCAATCCAAATGACTGTATTACTTCATATAAATATACAAGCACCATCCCAAAAATTAAACTTAGGTTGACCGGTTGTAATTTAAAATAGTTTTTAACTTGTTTGTTCACGAGGCCCCCTTATAACAATCACTTCGTCCATAGCCACATCAGTCTCTTCAACTGCCCATGTGCCAGCTGGCACAATATTTTGTTCAATTGCCAATGCTAGTTTATACCCCGTTGTGCGCGGCAGGTAGCGATCATAGTAACCGCCCCCAAATCCAATTCTTTGCTGTGCTTCATCGTAGCCTAATCCTGGCACGATGAGTAAATCAATCTCATTAGGCATAACGATTGGCGCATCGATTGGCTCTAACATGCCAAAACGATGCCGCGCATATTCCGTACTGGTCGTTACTTGATAGAAATCCATTTGTCGCTTAGGGGCCACCTTTGGTACCACCACGCGTTTTCCTTGTATTAATGCGGTGTGGATGAGTAATTGAGTTGGCAGCTCTTCATCTTGTGATAATGTCACGGCCACCGTTTGTGCAGTTTGCCAGCGGGGATGTGCGGTCACTAACTTAGTCATCTCTTGCATCATGACTATCCGCTGGATGTCACTTAAGGTTGCTAAATTGCCACGAAACTGTTTGCGCAATGTTTCCTTATCGATCATCATTGTACCCCATGTCTTATAATTGCTAATACTTTAACACCGAACGCCTAAGAATGCTATGTCATCGCCCTAAAAAAGAGGCCAGAAACTAATTCCAACCTCTTGATTAGTCTATTTTGTGCTACTTCCCTTATTTTCAACATCTTGCCAGAAAGCTTTCCAAATAGCATGCGACATCGGAATACTTACTGAGTCAGATGTTTGACTAGAGATACCTGGGATGGCAACGGCAACGGCAACGTTTGCGTTTGGCACAAACGAAATGGCAGTGGAACTATATGTGTCCTCACCATCTGTCGTTGTTTCAGCAGTACCAGTCTTAGCGTAAACCTCTGGCGTCAGATCCTTCAAGCCAGTACCAGTCGCATAGCCTGAACCGTGAACAACTTGATACATACCCTCATAAATTAAATCACGCTCTGCCTTGGTCCAACCAACTGTCCCCAAAACCTGCGTGGCAATTGAGGTTGCCACAGTGCTCTTACTTGAATGCGCTGAACGTGACAAGATAGCATCAACGACGTGCGGACGAACGCGATAGCCACCGTTTGCAACAGTGGCAGCATATTGTGCCAGTTGCATCGTGGTGTACGTATCGTATTGACCGAAAGATTCGTCCAAGGTATTACCTGTGTGATCAGAATCGGTAGATCCACGCACACCGGAAGTTTCACCTGGTAAATCAATCCCGGTCATCTGGCCAAGGCCGAACAAGCCCAAACCATTGCGCATTTTATTCCAGACATTACTGTCTAAGCCGGTCAACGACATACCTGAATGATACGTCAACCCACCCATCTTAAGCATCAATTGCATCACGTATGAGTTTGAAGACATCTTCAAGGCAGTTGGGATATCCAATGCGATACTATCACTACCATCCGTGTTGAAATAAGATGCCTTAGTGGCAGTACCTGCAATCTTGATTGGCACATCGGTAATGGTATTATTCGTAGTGGTGATGACATTATTCAACAAAGCCGTGGTGATCATCGCTGGCTTAACCACGGATCCAACTGGGAATGATCGGTTAATCGTTCCCAACGGATCAGAGGTCTTCTCACCTGTTTTATTATCACGATATGAACCAGCCATCGCATAGATCGCACCAGTCTTAGGATTGATGATGACCGCGTATGCTCCTTGTGTCAATCCGTCTGGCATTTGTTCTTCCAAAATCTTTTGGACATCCGCTTGAAACTTTGAATTAACCGTCAGCCGCAAGTTATTGCCGGCTTGGCCTGCGTACAAGGTCGTCTTGGTGGTCTTATCAGTTTTACCATTCGTGGTCACAGTGTACTTCTTTTTCGTACCCCGTAATGTGGCCTCATAGAATTGCTCCAGATAGGAAGTTCCCACGGAATCATCACGAGCATACCCTTGTGATAATAATTGATTGACTGAAGAATCTGGTAACCCAGTCTTCGAAGTTGAAACCGAACCAATCAGGGACTTCATCGCCGTCCCATTTGGATAATCACGCGTGTAGTATAGGCCGACCTTGACCCCTGGCATCTTAGATTGCCGTTCACCAATCTCGGCGATTTCCTTATCAGTGACATCCGTTTCCTTCAAATAAACCGTTGACAACGCATAGGCGTTTGCCATCTTTTGGTAGAGCATCGCCTTGTTTTCTTGGTTCTTCGTCAAAGGAAACTTTGCTTCGTGTTTTTGCACATAGGCTTCAAGTTGGGCAATATAGGCATCTGAACCACTAGGTAACGGGTTTTTCAGGGCAGCGGCTACTTTGGCGCGCCGCTTATCATCTTGAATGTAATAAACCGCGTAATTTGCTTTTGATAACGTCTTGGTATCGACCTGCAAGTGATTACCGACTGTATTAGCAGTATGATACATATCACTAGTGGTCACTGACTTAGGCCGCGTATAGGTGATGGCCTTTGATCCCTTGTTAGCAACGATCACTTTACCGGTACTATCATAAATCATGCCACGCTGAACCTTCTCAGTTTCAGTACTTTCGGAATTACTGGTAATTTGCGCGACAAATTTATCGTGTTGTGAAATTTGCAGCTTTACTAGCTGCATTCCCAATGCTGCTAGCATCAGAATGACAATTCCCATCAGTACATTCAATCGAATTGGAATACGTGATAGGGAGTTTTTTGATATCCGCGAACGTGCACGTCGACGGCGCTTTGAACTAGCCATGTCACACCCTTTTCTATCTGATTTCTATCAATATATTGCTTTACAAACTAACCTAGATTTTACCACAAATCGCGTGGCAGATACTTAAACTGCATCGATTCGTATGAATACAAATAAAGGTGCGAGCCCGTGTCATACGTACTCACACCTTTATCATACTCGCTACCAATAATTATACCAATTCGACGTTCACGATCTTTACTTCGTATGAGATACCAGCGTCTGGTACCTTGATTGTAACTAAGTCACCAATCTTGTGGCCCAACAAAGCTGAACCCATTGGTGATTCATTTGACACATACTGATCTTTGTTTTCATCAATGTTGAAACGAATTTCTTCGGCCCCAAAGATGTAATACGTTTCAGGCTCATCATCGTCTTCTTGGAAAGTCACCTTTTTACCCAAAGTAATCTGATCAGCTGGTTCTGAGGCTGGATCGATTAAAGTCACATTGTCCAAGATATTTTGTAATTCAGAAATACGACCTTCAGCAAAAGCTTGTTCATCCTTAGCTGATTGATATTCTGAATTTTCTGATAAGTCACCATGCGAACGAGCTTCTTGAATTGCAGCCGTAATCTTAGGGCGCTCAACCGTAATCATCTCATTCAACTTTTCTTCTAATCGTTGCTTGCCCTCAATTGTCATTGGGTATGTTTTATTCTCAGCCATAACGGCCTCCTTTTTTATATTTAAGCGTATTTGATAGTTTTTGCCATCATTTTTCAAATTGTACAATACCACGGCTAGCGGCTAGTGTAAAGTTAAATCTTTCACACGACGCTTTTTCCGCGCTCCTTCTGACCAACTAAACCCGATCATAAAGAGTATAAAGCCAATCGTCGTAATCACACCATACCGGAGCATTGGTACCGAATATTTGAATGTAACCGTATGCTCGCCTGGCCCGATAACCGCCGCCATAAAGAAGTTTGCAACTTTGATCGTATCCACTTCTCGGCCGTCAACATACATTTTCCAACCGGATGATGCCGGAATTGTCGTCATCAACAAGCCACTACCAATTGGCATTTTAATTGAACCGGTGATTTTAGTCGACGTTGCCGACGAGATTTTCAAACCATTCTGTTGCAAGCTAGATGCTTGTTGCTGGAATACCTCAGTTTTAAGATGATACAATGACACATCTTGTAACCAAACGGAAGCCTTTTTCAAAGTAATCGTAATCGTTTGCTGTGCATTCTTATTGGCATTTGGCAATGGCAAAATGATGGTGTGTCGGTGCGATGGAATCTCACTAACCTGGACACCATTCACCAAAATTGAGATGTCGTCATTGGAAACACCACTACCGATGGTCAGGTAATATGGCCCATTGCCATCGGCCTTATAGCGCAAGGTTAACGATGCACCTAAATTGGCGTCCTTTTTCTTCAGGAAGGCACCAGTCACGACGCTAGGCGCATCCAAATTAGCCCCAATTGCTTGTTCAAAGTTAGCACTAATGATTGGCCCGGTATCAGTTGCTCCCAACAATGCCTGCCACAAACGATTCTGATTGGTCATTGGATCATTCTCTTTGGACGTCACCGATAAAGCGGCGGTATTCGCTGCAAAGGCCACCGGCAATGCTTGATTGTTTTTCGATAATTCAATATTATTAATGATTTTTTGACTACTATAAATGCCATCAGTATCATCACGCGGTAAGATGGCCATGTTAGCTGGTGTGCCAGCAATGGTCGCGTCGATGCCAGTGGTTTGCATCAAGTAACGCATTCCTAACAAACTATCAGTCACCAAGGTACCACCATCATAGTTAACATAGTTATCCCCTTCAGGTTCACCAATAATGGCCATAAAATCACTCTGTTGATGCTCTAATGCTGAGGTGAAGGTCGACGCACCATAGTAGCCACCTTGCAATGCATCACCCTTAGTACGTTGGAATGATTGTGCCACTCGATAAAAGTCTTTTTGCTTGCTTGGTAAGGTTTTAGTCACACTTTCCAAAGAAGTAATCAAATTTTGATATTCAGTTTGTGTCAGGTAGCTAAAATTATTTAGTGTCCCGACAGTTGAAACCACCATTTCACCGGCAACAAGAATGAGCATGGCTGGCAACCACCACCAACCACGCCATGGTAGCAGATGGAAAGCTAAAATAACCAAGAAAAAACTAACGCCAACCCATAATTGCGTTGATGACAGGTAATTTAATTTAGGCAAACGTTGATATAAATAAGCTACCACCGCGATCAGAATGATTAAAATACCGATGATCTGCGGCCAACTGAAAGTCAACTTTGGTGACCAAACCGACCCCGCTAACCAAATCAGCCAGAAACTAAACACAAATGAAAAACGATATGGATACCATACTGGAAACTGGAAGCCATGCCAGGCTACATCCAATGGTGCATACATCATTGAGACAATCAGAAAAGCAGTGACCAAGAGAGCCACCACACGTGTTTGCCAACGAATATCCCGATAGGTAAAGAAAAACCAAACCACAATTAAAATAAGACTGCCAACAAAAATATTCGCCGTACCCGTTTGCATCTGGTCAAAATTATAGGTGCCATTAAATAATTTGGCTAACAAATCAAGCGGCTTATATTCAAACTCATTCTTCAACCCAGACAACATATGTTGCCCTTTGGAATTCACCAAGCTGGCAGCCGTTGGTAGCCAAACAAATGTGGCTAAGCCCAAACTAATGACAGAACCAAAAACGAACCTGCCAAAGATAATGCCACGTTGCCGCAAAGAATATGGCTGCCACGACAGACGCCACAGCAAATACACCACTAAAAAGATGCCGATCATATAGGCCATGTAGTAATTAATGATAAAAATGGCCGTTAAACCCCAGATATAACGCCAATGTGATTGGTTATCTAAATAACGTTCCAACCCCATGACAATCAGTGGTAACAAAATAGCCGCGTCTAACCATAAGAGGTTCAGTTCGTTAGCGACAAACCAACCCATAAAGGCGTAGCTGACTGAAAAAATAGGTAGTTGCCACCCGCTCTGCCAACGCATACTCCGGAGAGCATACGCCATACTCCAGCCAGCGAAACTATACTTCAAAACCGTCACGAGTAAAATACCCACCGGTAATTTTGCATTTGAGAATGGTAGTAACAATAAATTAAATGGACTCAGCAAGTAGTAGGCCCAATCGCCATAAGTTTCACCACCAAGTCCCTTGGCAAAACTGTAAAAGATTGAGG
This sequence comes from Weissella soli, assembly GCF_001761545.1. Taxonomy (NCBI): domain Bacteria; kingdom Bacillati; phylum Bacillota; class Bacilli; order Lactobacillales; family Lactobacillaceae; genus Weissella; species Weissella soli. Next base: position 1,339,368 of record NZ_CP017326.1, read on the forward strand.
TGGGCGAATGCAGTACAGCATCCCGATAACCCGCAAAAAAATCAATATATTGCTGACCTAAATCAACGGTTAATATCGAACTAGTACCAAAGGGCGCCATTTTGCGGTATGCAAAATAAGCCAACATGATCAAACCAGGTAAGAGGAAACTCACCCAAAGGGCGTAGGTATTCACACGCCACCGTAATGGATTTAAATTTATTTTTTTCACATGGATTGCTCCAATTTCTTTGTTATTGAATTCATACCTTTTCATTTAACCACACAGTCGACACTCTTAGGTTACATCCATGTAAATCTTTAATAGTTAAAACCATAAAAAAGACCATTATTTTAGCTTAACTCAGCGCATACAACGTGCCTCGTAAGGTAAATGGCAGGGTTATGCATTGCCGTCATTTATAAAAAACAGCATCTTGGCATGCCAAAACGCTGTTTTTACGATCATAAATAATTTGCTTAGATAAATGACGATGCACCGGGGTTCAACTCAACAATCTTACCCGTCCGCTTGTAGATAATCCACTCCGCAATGTCTGTCACATAGTCAGACGTCCGCTTCAAGTAACCACCAACAACCAGGTAATCCGTGGAAGCATTCACCAATTCAGGATCTTGCTTCATTGATTCAACCGCCAAGTCACGGATGTGCTTGGTATCTTCAGAAACTTCTGAAGCAACAATTGACATGCGATCAGCATTAGCAGCATCATCGTTGACATAATACATCAACACATCCGCTACCATCTTGGCCACCTTGGCGCCAGTTTCCCCAATTTGTTGCTCAATTTCAGCAACTCGTTGATTACCCTTCACGTGAATGGTCGACAAAGCAATGTTACGCGCGTTATCACCAATTCGTTCCAAAACTGAGACTGCCTTTAAAATCGTGACGATCTCACGTAAATCAGTCGTAACCGGTTGATATAAGGCAATCATTTCAAAGGTCTTCTTTTCCAAAGCAATTTCGCGTTGGTTGATGGCCTTGTCACCTTCAATAATTTCATTGGCACCACTACGATCATGGTCCAAAAACGTTTGAACAGCATGTTGGATCGTCTCTGATACCAACAAGCCCATTTCAGTAAATGATGTGTCCAAATCTGCTAATTCTTCATCAAATAAACGACGCATATTACTCTCCTTATCCGAAACGACCAGAAATATAGTCTTGAGTCTCTTGCTTCTCAGGGTTCATGAAAATTTGCTTCGTATCACCCACTTCAATTAAATCACCACTCATAAAGAAAGCAGTTCGATCTGAAATACGAGAAGCCTGTGACATTGAGTGCGTCACAATAATCATTGTGTACTTGTCACGCAATTCAATCAAGGTGTTTTCCACCAAGTGCGCTGAAACCGGATCCAAGGCTGATGTTGGTTCATCCAACAGCAAGATTTCTGGCGAAGTCGCCAAAGCACGGGCAACTGACACACGCTGTTGTTGTCCACCTGACAATGATAACGCTGACTTATGCAAGTTATCTTTAACTTCATCCCAGACGGCAGCTTGCTTCAAACTAGTTTCAACTTTTTCATCAATCACTGACTTATTCTTTTCACCAGCCGTACGCAACCCAAAGGCTACATTATCATAGATTGAAAATGGGAAAGGATTAGGTTGTTGAAAGACCATGCCAATTTTCTTACGTAAGTCAACTGTATCCATGGTTGGTGCATATATGTCAACGCCATCTAACAAAAATGTCCCCGTCACGGTCACATAATCAGTCAAATCGTGCATCCGATTCAAGGCACGCAAGTACGTTGACTTTCCTGAGCCAGAAGGACCAATTAGAGCAGTGATACCATACTTGTCATAATCCAAGTTGATGCCATGTAGCGCTTCTTTATCGTGGTAATACAACCGTACATTTTCTGTTGTTAATAACTTTTCTGCCATGTTGTACCCCTTAACCAAAGTTTCCATTCACGTAATCGATAGTTCGTTGAACCTTCGGCCGCGTGAAAATCTTACGTGTTTGATCGTATTCAATGACTTGACCGAGATGGAAAAAGGCCGTGTAATCTGAAATACGAGCCGCTTGCTGCATATTATGCGTCACAATGATGATTGTGTACTTATCTTTTAATTCCAACAATGTATCTTCAATCTTTGACGTTGAAATTGGATCTAAGGCCGATGCCGGCTCATCAAGCAATAAAATGTCTGGTTGCATGGCAACGGCTCGCGCAATGACCAACCGTTGTTGTTGACCACCCGATAATTCCAAAGCTGACTTGTACAAATCATCCTTGACCTCATCCCATAAAGCAGCTTGCTTAAGACTAGTTTCAACCCGCTCAGCTAAGACGGCTTTATTCTTAATGCCATGTTGCTTCAAGGCAAAGGTAATATTTTCATAAATTGACTTAGCAAATGGGTTTGGCCGTTGGAACACCATGCCAATGTGCTTACGCATTTCGTAAACATCGACGGCCTTAGAATTAATATCAATACCACGGTACATGATATTACCCTTAACCGTCGCCACATCGTCATTCATTCGGTTCAATGAACGTAAGAAAGTTGACTTTCCTGACCCAGAAGCACCGATCAATGATGTAATCTTAAACCGCTCAAACTTCAAATCGGCGTCTTGCAAAGCTAAATTATCACCATAGTATACTTTTAAATCATTGGTAGATAAAGCCACCTCATGCTTTGATTCATCCATATTCATGATGTAACGCTCAGGCATCACATCATCGAATACCAATCCTGAATTTTCACTCATTAGTTTTTCCTCTTACCTTCTAGACCATCATCTTACTTTGATGACGTCAAGCGCTGGTACAAAACCTTACTCAAGTAGCGAGCTAAGACGTTGAACAACAATACTGCCAAAATCAACACTGCCGAGGCGCCAGCTGAAACAGCGGCTGCATCTGGCATAATACCTTCTGAATTAATCTTCCAGATGTGCACAGCCAAAGTTTCGGCGGGACGCATCAAATTTAAAGGTGATGACACATTGAAGGGATTCCAGTCAGTAAAGTCCAACGCGGGTGCCGACTGACCAGCAGTATAGATCAAGGCAGCGGCTTCACCAAACACACGTCCCGCGGACAAAACAACTCCCGTCACGATTGAAGGTAACGCGGCTGGCAAAATGACATGGCCGACCGTCTCCCAACGTGACAAGCCCAAAGCAGAACCTGCTTCACGTTGCAAGTTTGGAATTTGACGCAATGATTCTTCGACCGAACGTGTTAACAAAGGTAGATTAAAGAATGTTAATGCGACCGCCCCTGAAAGTAATGAGAAGCCAAAGTTGAATTGTACAACAAAGAGCAAGAAACCAAACAAACCAACAACAACTGATGGCAATGATGATAAAATTTCGATCGCTGTGCGCACAAACCCGATGACCCTTGACTTTTTTGAGGCATATTCATTTAAGTAGATGCCTGATCCCAAGGCAATTGGAAATGAAATGATCATGGTAATCAATAGCAGATAAAATGAGTTAAAGAGCTGGATACCAATACCACCACCAGATTCGAAGGCCTTGGCTGGTGAGGTTAGAAAATGCCATGAGAGATGTGGAATACCGCGATATAGGATGAATCCCAACAAGGCTGCCAAGACGATGACAACGAAGCCCGCGATACCATACAGGACGGCACTGGCAATTTTATCAACACGTTTTGCGTTTAACATAATTACATAGCTCCCTTCTTACCGATCGCACGGATAACCAGATTGAATACCAATGACATCAACAACAAGATCAAAGCTAAACTCCACAAAACGTTGTTATCAAGTGAACCCATAACCGTGTTTCCAATGCCTTGTGTCAACACTGACGTCAAGGTAGCGGCTGGCGTCGTTAAGCTTTGTGGCATCAATGCCGCATTACCAACAACCATTTGTACGGCCAACGCCTCACCAAATGCCCGCGCCATCCCAAAGACAATCGCTGTCAAAATACCAGGTGTGGCTGACCGCAAGATAACCTTGTAAATCATCTGCCACCGCGTCGCACCCAATGCCAGCGCTGATTCACGGTAATGACGAGGGACTGCCCGTAACGTATCAACGGTCATGGAAGTCACCGTTGGTAAAATCATGACAAACAAGACCAAGGCACCAGCCAAAATTCCAAAGCCAGAACCGCCAAAAATTGTGCGCATAACTGGCACAATGACCGTCAAACCAATAAATCCATAAACAACTGAAGGAATTCCGACCAACAACTCGATAACTGGTTGTAGCACCTTTGATCCACGTTTTGGTGAAATTTCAACCATAAAAATGGCTGTGCCAATCGCGAACGGCGTCGCAATCAATGCCGATAACAGCGTTACCAAAAACGAACCAACGATCATTGGTGCAGCACCCGTATAGGGATGACCAGCCGCATCAGTTTGTCCCGGTGCCCACTTGGTACCGGTTAAAAAATCCCACAAGTTTACATGATTAGTAAAGAATGTGGCTAAGCCCTTTGAGGCTACGAACCAGAAAATCGATAATACGACGATTACAATTACTGTCAAAGCCGACAAAGATACCACCCGACCAAACCGATCTTTCTTGGTCGCAGTTGATGTCTTTGTTAATGCTTCACGGATTTCATCCATGTCTATTCTCCTACTCAACCTTACTTAACGTTTGTAATTTTCCCATCGACTGTACGTTCAATCTTCATATTTTGAATTGAAATGTAGCCCAACTTTGGGACAACAGTCGTTTGAATCTTCTTAGATTGCAAATAATTCAAGAAGCCTTGCACTGCGGCTTTAGGTTTGCCTAATGTATAGATGTGTTCGTATGACCAAATTGGCCACTGACCAGTTTCAACGTTTTTCTCAGTTGGTGCGACACCATCAATCATGGGGGCCACAACGGTACTATCTACATATGAAAATGCGGCGTATGAAATGGCGCCTGGTGTGGTTGCAACAATTGAACGAGCAGTTCCTGAAGAATCTTGCTCTTGTGCATCAGCAGCACTGTGACCATCTAAGCCCCATTTTTCAAAGGTTGCCCGCGTTCCAGAACCCGTGACACGATTCACCAAGACAATTTTTAAATTCTTACCACCAACTTGATTCCAATTAGTCACCTTCTTAGTGAAAATTTGAATAAGTTGTTGTTTGCTCAACTTCTTAACCCCGGCTGACTTATTAATCAGCGGTGTAATTCCAACGACGGCAATCCGATGATCAACTAACTTTTCAGCCTTAATACCGTCTTTTTCTTGGGCAAACAAATCTGAATTACCTAAATCAACGGCACCAGCTTGTACTTGGGCCAATCCGGTACCAGTTCCACCACCTTGAACATTAATAAAGATTCCTTTGTGGGAAATCTGGTACTCTTCACCAGCGGCTTCAACCAGTGGTTGTAACGCTGTTGAACCAACGGCATTGATATTAACACCCGAAGTCTGACTCCGCGTGTTAAATCCCCAAGCCAACAGTCCCGTTGCAGCTACTACTACAACGGCACTCATTAACCATTTGCGCTTCATGAATCACGCCTCCTAATTTTTCGTCTACTCTACTGATATCTATTATCCATTGACTTTGTAAAGGTCTGATGGCGTAATTGTAAAGCTTTCCTTTACAAAAGCATAAAAAAAACTGCACACGCACTGTGTACAGTTTTGAAAACGCTTCCTAGTATTTTAGGATGCAAACCTTTTAGTCATTTGCTAGTTCGTACATGGCTTGTGCAAAGATTGCCATCGCACGCGTCAAGTCAGCAACTGGGTAAAATTCATCCGCCTGGTGCATCGTATCTGGCACCCCTTCAAACATGGCCCCAAAGGCAACACCACGTTCAAACAAGCGTCCGAATGTTCCCCCACCGATGACCTGCTCGCCAGCTGGCAAACCGGTGTGCTCACGATAAACCTTCAACAAAGTGGCCACTAATGGATCATCACCAGGCACGTAGTGTGGTGCCATATTGTGGGCTGCTTGACTGGTTGTGGCAGCAAAATCATCTGCGAAGCCGGTCTTCACGGCTGCTTCGATTTCGGCTGGATTTGTATTCTTAGGATAACGGAAGTTTAAGTTCACGTAACCTTCTTCATCAGCCGCAAAACGTTGGATACCAACGTTCATTGACAAGTCACCCATCAAATCATCATGCTTGACAGCGCCAATCTTCACGGCTGTTGTGTCATCATGCACGGCATCCCCCAAGAAGTTTAGGTACCCCTTAGCATTCGCACCAAAGTCAAAGTCTTTCAAGAAGTTAGCCAAGTATGTTCCAGCGTTCTCACCAGTTTCTGGCATGGCGCCGTGAACTTGCTTACCGTAGAAAGTCAACGCCACGCGATTGTCCTCAACTTCAGCATCTGCCTTAACCCGTGATTCATTAGCCAAGTATGCTGTTAAGCGCTCAGCCAACTGGGTAGCCAAAGCCGTGTCCGCTGTTTCAACAACAGCCTTGGCAGTTCCAGGCACCATGTTAGGTCGTGAACCGGCTTCAAATGAAACTAGCTTGTATGAACCATCATTTGTACCGTCAAACTTCACTTCAATCGAAACATTTCCCTTTTCACCGTTAATGATTGGGAATTCAGCGTCTGGGGAGAAGCCCATAGTTGGTTGACCTTCAGCCGCGAAGAATTCATCCATACCCGTCCAATCAGATTCTTCATCGATGCCCATGACCACACGAATCTTACGCTTCAAAGGCAGGTTCAAGTCCTTCAATAGCTTCAAGGCATAGTAGGCCGTGAATGAAGGCCCTTTATCGTCTGATGAACCACGGGCGTATAGACGCCCATCTTCAATAACTGGCGTAAATGGATCTTTCGTCCAACCATCACCGGCGGGCATCACATCCAAGTGACCAACCACCACCAATGACTCCTCTGCATCAGGGTCACCCAATTCAGCATAAGCCACCAAGTTCTTGTAGTCGCCCACCTTAAAACCATCACGCTGGGCAAACTCTTCAAACTTAAGCAAAGCTTCCTTTGGACCTGGTCCCAACGGCGCATCTTCAGTAGCAGCCGCATCATCTCGAACTGAATTAATTGCCAACATTTCCTTTAAATCTGTTAGCAAAGCGTCTTCATATTTCAATGATTCTAAACGCCAATTTGTCATCAAACTAACCTCCAATATAATTCATAGGTAATTCCCATTTAATATAAATTACATTATAGCGCTTTTATTAATATTCCGCACTCCATCACAACAAAGCGTATCTGCTAGCACCTCGCATTGCGTTATTGGACCATTTGGAGCATTTGCGCATATAGGTGACTCACTTTTCGCTCGACGATTTCACGCTTTTTGATTAGATTTGAGTCACTTTGTTCAGTCTGGCGTAACTCCTCAGCCAATTGTTTAAAATCAACCCATGCGTCATACAGCACTGGTAAATCTGCATATCCCGCTAAGGCTGTTTCTAATTCAGTCGGCAGTTCGGCATCTGCTTGTAAGGATAATTTCGTAATAATCTTCAGATTAAGCTGCTTTGAGATGGACTCTGGGTACGCAGCAAACCGTCTCGTTAATTCCGCCTCAATGCGTCTGCGTACCAGCGGTACATCATACCCATTTTCAAGCAGCGCATGCACCTGTTCTGCCTGACGACGCGCCAGTAAACGCGCATCACGTAAAACCAAGGGCACATCGGCGGCGGCTAATGGCTCAAAGACATCATATAAGCGATGATGATCGGCACCGAGGACATCTTTTAATTTGAAATCTAACCATAATTTGGTTGGAAAATGCTGCCCTTTTTTAAACCGTGTGAGACTTTCATCGAAGGTCCGATCAATCCGTAATTTTTCTTGATTGACCAACTGGGCAATTTTGGGATCTAACTGCGCATGCATCGTAAAATGGACGCTTCCTAGAGCTAAAATTTGGCCGGTCCGTTTGGATTTCAATAGATATTGATTTTTTAACATGCGTCCACAGTCGCAGTAGAGTTTTTCCCCATTGGGCATTGCCGCTGGATACCATGGATTTTGTTGAAAACCCGCAAATTCCCACTCGGTATCAATTAAAAAATGTTGCTGCACAAACCACGAGGTCCATTCATAACGCTGATAATGTGCTAACGCATGCACTTGCTTGCTCGTCATGCCTGCCTGAATTTCATCACGTTGTTTTTGAGTCAGCATTCGCCATTTTACTTCAGATAATTCATTTCGATATTCATATTGATAAGCCACTAATTCACACCTCGATAAGTTTAACTTAACAAGTTTACCAAATATTCAGTTTTATGCAAGGACGACTAGCATGCATGCTGCCCCACCCTGCATTTAATCTCGCATAAAAAACTCGCATTGGCTACATAGCCAATGCGAGTAAGTCTTTATTAATTTGTTAATACGCCCGCTTTAATCAGCAGCTAGTGCGTCGATGGGATTCAACTTAGCAGCCTTGCGACTTGGCAATAGTGCCGCTAAGAAAGAAATCAACAAGGCAATCACAAAGGCAAAGACGACATTACCAATTGAAATTTGAACCATGTTAAATTTGGCAATACCATATAGGGCGGTATTTAGGACACCCATACCTAATCCGTAGGCCAAGCCTAACGCAATCACGGCTGAAATCAAACCGATGAAGAGCGCCTCACTGGTAAACAAACGACGAATGTCACGCTTACTTTCACCTAAGGCGCGCAAGATCCCAATTTCCTTGGTACGTTCTGCAACTGACATGTACATCGTTGCAATAATCATCAACGCTGACACAATCAACGAGATACCAGCAATTGCCGCCAGGACATACGAGGCGAGGTTGACAATCGTATTGATGGTATCCAGAATGCTGCCGATGGTTGTGGCAACGAAGGCCCGCTTGCCATCAGTCTTAATCTGATTCAAGCCCTTCGCAACCTGTTTTACATCATCCGTCTGACTTGCTAAGGCAACTGCAGCCATGTAATTTGTTGATGCCCCAGCCTTCACCAAGGCTTCCTTCACAGTCGCACTGGTTGGTGCGTTAATCGCCCCTGCTTGACCGCCATCCGTAATACCGCTGACCTTTAAGGCCAAAGTAACTGGCACTGGCAAGCCCTGCTTTGATACCGCCGTAAATTGGACGTTAATCGTCTTGCCAATTAAAGTTTTCGCTTTTTTGTCAGTCAATAATGCCGCAGTTTGCTTGTCTAACAACATTTCATTTTTACCAGGCTTATCACCAGATTTAATGACATCTTCGTTGTAAGAAACTGACCATGATTGGATGGCAGCTGTCGTCTTTTTTGAACCAAGACTTAATGATGAGGCCGCAAAATTATAAATTCCTTGTACTTTCTTGACATGTTTAACCGTGGTCATCTTCTTCAAATCATCACTTGAAATGGAAGCATGTGCATAATCTGTTTGTAGCTTTTGGCGGGTTTGTTCAATCCGTTGTGTATTCGCCGTCTTTTTATCATCAGTCACATTCTTCATGACGGTCACGATGTTTGGATTCGCTAATGAATTGACTTGATCATTAATATACGCCTTAATTCCATTACCCAAACCTGAGAACAAAAGCACTGCGAAAATACCAATCGCTGTTCCTAAGACAATAATTGAGTTTTGCTTCCAGTTATACGTTAAATGCTTAAAGGCCGTCTTATAACTCGAAGAACTTGGCAAGGGGCGATCCTCGATTTGAACACCACCATTTTGAAGTGGGTAGCCCTCCTTCAAGCGGGTATCAGATTCAATGACACCATCTGCTAAGTGAACGATGCGTGTACCATAGTCGGCGACTTCTTGTGAGTGCGTGACAGCAATGACCAGCTTGCCAGATGCCGCGATTTGGTCCAAGATTGCCAAAACTTCTTGCGTATTCTGTGAATCCAAAGCGCCAGTTGGTTCATCGGCAATAATCACTTGTGGATCTGAAGCCAGTGCACGAGCAATCGCAACTCGTTGCTTTTGCCCACCTGACAATTGGTTCGGATGCTTTTTAACTTGCGTTTCCAGTCCGACTTGCTTTAACAGCTCCATCGCACGATCATGCTTTTCTTTGTTTGTCAGCTTCGTCATTTCCAATGAAACTAAAACATTTTCCAAAACTGTCAAATGATTAATCAAATTGTACGACTGATAAATATAGCCGATCATACCCCGCCGGTATTCATCCATTTGCTTTTCTTTGGAGTGATCCAAACGCTGACCGTTAATAGTGACATTCCCTTGGAATTCACGATCCAAGCCCCCAATGATATTCATCAAAGTTGACTTACCACCACCAGATTCACCCAAAATGGACACGAAGTCACCGCGGTCAAATGACAAATTGATGCCCTTTAATACCGGAAATTCTTCTTTGCCGAGAAAATATGACTTGTAAATGTCATGTAGCTCAAGAAATGACATACTATCCTCCTTCACGCGTTCGGTGCGTGTCTCTATCTCTTTGATGTCACCAAGTTTACCGCCGCCAAAAATTAATGTCAACAAAAAGTTTAATTTAAAACTTGAAAAGTTAACTTTTTTGATTTTTGCCCGCATTCCTGCTAAACTGGTGGCAAGAGGTTTGATAAAATGAAACGAGAAGAAAAAAAAGCCCTCACAAGGCAACAACTGATTAAGGCCACGTTGGCCGCCATTGCCAATGAAGAAGATATTGAGCTCAAAAATATTGCCCGCGCTGCTGGTATTTCAGTCGTCACGTTATACAAGTATTTCCCTAGTAAGCAAGCACTACTAGAGCAAGCTGCCATTTTTCAATTCGAAATCATCGCCAACCATGTCCAGGAAATCATGAACCAAACAGAGATCGACTTTCCAGTGCGTATGGATCAATTCCACACCTTCCTCGCTGATTATCACATGCGCTATGCCAATAGCGATAAGAACAATCCAATCTATGACATCTTTGTGAATTCACCAATACTACAAGCTGAGTATCGAACACGGCTGGCAGCCCTATGGCAAATCATTATTGATGCGGGGCGTGACGCTGGCTACATCAATCGCACAATTAGTGATACAGCGCTCCGTCTATACATTGAAATGTATCTTTCATACTTTCATGATCCTGATAAAATCGCCTTAGTCCGTAGCACACCTAAGTTGGACGAAGAATTTGACGCCCTCTTCTTTTTTGGTTTAGCAGGGACTGTCACTAGAAATGAAACTGACAATACGCTGGATTTTTTCAAGAAGCCAAAGCATTCATAAATCAGGCACCGGCAAGCGGTGTCTTTTTTTGAGGTGCCGCTTAAGACACAAAAAAACCTCCGATTTCTCGGAGGTTTATCTAATAGCTCATCAGGGAGTCGAACCCTGGATGCCGGTGTGAAAAACCGGAGTCTTAACCGCTTGACCAATGAGCCATAATTACTACTTACTGTCTCTCAACAACAAATAATAATATACCAGGATTTCGCATTGAATGCAACCCTTTTTATCAATCAAATTCAGAATTTTTTTGCATTGTCGCTGCAATCGTCTTAGCAATGGTCTTTGCAAAGCCTTCAGACTCTAAGGTTGACCATCCAGCGGCCGTTGAACCACCTGGCGTCATCACACTATGCGCAAATTCTGTAGGCGTTTGTTCATGCTTACTTAGCACCTTCATCGTCCCGTTAACCATTTGTAAAGCAACCTTGTCAGCTACTTCGGATTCAATCCCTTGCGCCACGGCCGCCGCACTCAAAGCATTCACGAAGGCGGCCACAAAGGCGGGCCCCGATCCTGCTAAAGCGCTAATTGCCCCGAATTGCTCTTCTGGTAATTCATCAGCCCGACCAAAATAGGTAAACAACCCAAAGACCGCGCCCCGTGTGGCCGCATCCAACGTTCCTGCAAAGGCAATTGCTGTATAACCTTCTTTTTCTGCGACATTAACATTGGGCAATGTCCGGACTATTTGGGCCTGACTTCCTAAAGCAGCCTGCAGACTGCTAATTGATACGCCCCCCAAAACAGACGTGATGATCTTTTGTGGTGCCAACATCAGCAACATCTGCAAGGTTGGTGCAACTTCAGCCAAAGCCTTTGGTGGCATGGCCAAAATGAGTAAATCACTTTGCATGAAGGTCTCTTCAATTGAGGCCACGGCTTCAATCTGCAACTGCTCCGCCACCGCTGCACCAGAGTTGGGCGCATAAACGATTTGCCGTACCTCAGCGAGATCACGCCACCCCTTAATCATTGCCTGAGCCATGTGCCCAGCACCAATAAAGCCAATTGTTAACATTTTACTGCTCACTCCTTATTAAAAAATAGGCCTGTTGCAAAAACAAACCTATCATCTTTTATGAAAATCCTTCGTGCGTTGATAGTGTATAAGATCGGTTATGATAGCGCATCGACATCACCAAACCGATCCCGATCATATTTCCCACTAAGGCTGATCCACCCTGTGAAATGAATGGCAACGGGATACCAGTCAATGGCACCAAACCAATGTTCATCCCAATATTTTCAAAAATGTGGAATAACAACATCATCACCACCCCTGATGCAACGTACGCATAAAACTGATTTGATGTATCATTGACGACCTGAAAAATATGGTAAATCAGATAAAAGTATAGGACTAGTAATAACAAAGCACCTACGAAACCAAAGTTTTCTCCAATAACTGAGAAAATCATATCCGACTCACGAACAGGCACATTAACGTTTGAAACGTTGAAGCCAGTCCCGGTGAGACCGCCTGAGCCAATCGCCGTCATCGCTTGCCATAATTGATAGCCCGTATTGGTTGTGTCGCTTTGTGGGTTCATCCAGGCATCGATACGGGCAAACTGGTATGCCTCAAACCCAAACTTTTCCAAAATGTGTCGGCCCCAGGTTTGCGTGACGAATAGAATGGCCGTAATACCGACCGCGGCACCCGTAAAAATGATGGGTCCCAAAATTTTCCAAGAAATACCTGATACCAAGGTCATGCCAAAGACAATCGCTAAGAACACCAACATAGTTCCAAAATCGTGTTGGGCCAAAACCAATAGAATAATTGGCGCGGTCCAAAGCGCGATTTTACCCAATAGCAACCGATCAGAATTCCAGCTGTGTTCTGGATGCTGGACATTATGTGCCGTGATGACGCGACCAAGCATCAAAATAAAGGCGGGTTTCATAATTTCTGATGGCTGAAAGGTCAGCCCACCAATTGCAAACCATGATTTACCACCGGTCTCAACATAGTAGGTCTTGCTGTAAAAAATTAACACCGCGACCATCAAGAAAGTCCCAATGGAAAAAACGTACGGCGCCACGCGCCACAACCGTTCAGAATCAAATTGCATAATTACAGCAACGGCAATAATACCGATAACGTACCACAGCCCCTGCATGGTCACCATCCGGGTCACACTGACGCTTCCCGTATCATGCGTTGCCGCCACATAAATTGAGGCTAAACCGATAATCGCGAGCATCAGAACCGCAAAGACAATATTCCAATCAATGACGCCTCGATCTGCTTGTTTATTCATTTTTTCACCTCGTTAATCGTAAAGCTCAGTAATTAATGGTGTAGATTGTATTCTGAAATCAACAGCTCAACTGCCTCGTCAAATGACTTAGCTGTGACTGCTGTCTTATTTTCAAAATTAACCTTGATATTTTTTTGTGCTTCGTCGATGGTCCCAAGACGCACCTTGTTGATCTTTACCTCACTCAAGTTACCACCCAAGTCATTAATTTCAACGTCAATTGCTTTATTTCGTGAAGCCATAATTTTTTCCTCTTTCTTAGTGGTGCATGTGCTCTAGTAATTCACCGGCACCGCGCGCAACATTATCCAGTGGATGATCAGCGATAAATACGGGCACACCAAGTTCAGTTGAAATGAGTGTATCCATTCCCTTTAACAATGCGCCACCGCCAGTCAAAACAATCCCACGATCAATAATGTCTGAAGCCAATTCTGGTTGGATTTCTGACAAGACTTCATGGGCTGCTGCCACAATTTGATGCAATGAATCATGTAATGCTTCTTCAATTTCATTCGCGTTAATTTCGATGGAACGTGGCATACCTTCATGCATATCACGACCACGTACATTCATCTCCGCGGGTTCTTCTGAATGCAAAGCGGTCCCAATTGTAATCTTAATTTGTTCAGCCGTGCGTTCGCCGACCTGCAAATTATGGTGCCGCTTGATGTAGTTAGCGATGTCAGCATTCAATTTGTCCCCTGCGACACGGATTGAACGGGCTGAGACAATGTCCCCTAATGACAAAACAGCAATATCTGAAGTACCCCCACCCATATCAATCACCATTGAGGCAATGGGTGAGAAAATGTCTAAGCCTGCGCCAATCGCAGCCACCTTTGGCTCGTACTCCAAGTAAACTTTGGCACCACCAACCTTCTCAGCTGCTTGAATGATCGCTTTACGTTCGATTTCAGTAATATTCGTTGGTGCTGCAACCATAATGTTAGGGCGTGAAAAGATACCCTTAACATTCAACTTGCCAATAAAATATGACAACATGGCTTCCGTCATGTCAAAATCTGAAATGACACCATCCTTCAAAGGACGAACAGCACGAATATTTCCAGGCGTACGCCCAACCATTTGGTACGCTTCCTTTCCAACTGCCAAAACTTTGTCAGTTTTAGTATCTACCGCCACAACGGATGGTTCGTTTAAAACAATTCCCTCGTTTTCAACGAAAACCAACACGTTGGCCGTCCCTAAATCAATTCCGATTTCCTTGGCCATTTTTTTACCTCATTTTTTATTCCGCTTTGTCAAAAACAAACCGGCTGACTTTTTTTACATTCAGTAAACATTTTAGCACAATTTAACACATTAATTGCCCTTGGTTTTTTTTGCACGTACAATATAAGCATCACTTAAGATTCCGAGGAAAAATCATGCATTATACTGTTAATGAAATTGCCGCCATTCTTACGGCAGAAGTCTTAAACGCCACCGATGCCATGATCACCAATGTCGTTTTTGATGGTCGAAAAGCCACTGAAGGTTCATTATTCATCCCCCTTGTGGCCACCAATGATGGCCACAATTATGTGAAAGGCGCCATCGATAATGGTACGGTCGCAACCCTTTGGCAGATTGATCACCGACAGTCGGCGCCAAGCACAATTCCTGTCATTCTAGTTGAAAACACAGAGCATGCCTTTCAAGCACTGGCTGCTGCGTACCTGCAGCAAGTACATCCGCGTGTCGTGGCTATCTCTGGTTCCAATGGTAAAACGACCACCAAAGATTTTACAGCTGCGATTGGGGCAACCACCTATAAAACCGTGAAAACGCCAGCAAACTTCAACAATGAAATTGGCGTACCAACGACCATCTTAGCGATGCCTGAGGATACGGAATTGTTAGTGGTTGAATTTGGTATGGATCACCCAGGGGACTTGTCGTTACTATCTGGTCTGTATCACCCTGACATCACGTTACTCACCATGATTGGTGAAGCCCATATTGAATTTTTCAAAACGCGAGCCCGCATTGCCGATGGCAAGATGGAAATCATCAACGGGATGAATCCAGCTGGCACCTTTGTGTACAATGGTGATGAGCCCCTGTTGCGCGAACGGGCCGCACAACATCCTGAATTAAAGATGACCACGTTTGGCTTAAACCCTGACAATGATTTGTATGCTCATCACATTGAACTAACGCCAGTTAAGGGAACTTTCTTCACCAATCAAAGTCGCCACCGTTTTGAAATTGCGCTGACCGGTCGTTATAATGTGGCCAATGCCCTGGCTGCCATTCAAGTTGGCCGCTTACTGGCGATTCCATTTGATAAGATTGCAGTCGGTCTCGCGCAGGCTGCGCTCACCGAAAATCGGACCGAATGGTTGCCTGGTAATTTCGGTGGTCGCATCTTGAGCGACGTTTACAACTCTAATCCAACGGCCGCCAAGGAAGTATTGACCTTCTTTGCGGCCGCGCCAACTAAAGGTCGACGGATCGCCGTGCTCGGTGATATGCTGGAACTCGGTGAAGCTGGTCCCGCCTTACACGCAGCGTTAGCAGAGGTGCTCAACCCAACGACGATTCAAAAGGTTTATCTAGTGGGCTCAATCATTGAAAGTTTAGAACAAGCCCTCAAAGACAGTTATCCAGCTGGTGCTGTCAGCCGGTTTGACAAAGACGCTAAGGCGGCCTTGACGACGGTCTTAGAAAACGAATTAACGGCTGATGATATCATCCTTTTCAAGGGTTCGCACGGTATTCATCTAGAAGATATTGTGACTAAACTACGCCAATAATTTAAAGAAGCTCCTAACCTATTGCGGTTAGGAGCTTCTTTGCGCGTTACTTAACTGTAAACTTGTGATCCTTCAATTCGATTTGCACATCAGCTTCTTGCGCAACCTCCCGATCATGGGTAATCAGGATGACTGTCTTACCATAATCATGAGCGAGCTCTTTGAACAAGTCAACAATCAACTCTGAATTTTCATGATCCAAATTCCCAGTCGCTTCGTCGGCTGCCACGATCGGGGCATCAACTAATAATGCACGGACAATCGCGACACGTTGCTGCTCACCACCAGAAAGCTTTTGCACATTCTTAAAGGCTTTTTCTTCATCAATCCCAACCTTGGCTAATTGATCCAAAATATACTGACGATCACCCTTATGCGATGAGTTTGTTACTGCCAAGGCCGTTTCAATGTTTTGATAGGCTGTCATGGTAGTTAGTAGATTATAGGCTTGGAAAATCGTCGCCACGTACCGTTGCCGATATTTCGTCAAACCAATCTTATTAATTGATTCACCATCCACTGCAATTTCACCTTCACGGGGTGAATCCAACCCGGCTAAGAATGATAAGATAGTTGTTTTACCAGAACCAGATTCACCGACAATGGCGTAGAATTTCCCTGATTCAAATTCAAGATTAACATCAGTGTACAACTTGTTTGATTCATCCGTGTACCAATGAGTTAAATGTTTAATTGTTAATGTCATGTTTTCCCCTCACTATCGGATTAATCAGCTTGCAAAATTTGCTTTGGCTTCATACGCAAAATTGTGATTCCCGCACCACCGACTGAAAGCAAAGCAATCAATACCGCGACACCACCGAGTTCAGCCACAGCTGCTGGCGTCAAGACCGTGTCAATGTCGGTCGTCTGGGCTGTTGTTGTACCACCCATGCCGCCACCACCAGTTGGGGCACCACCGGTCTTACTTGTACCACTACCACCTGGCGCACCTTGAGTTGCGGCAGACTGTTGTGAACTTTGTTGTTGTTGAACCAGTGTGTTCGAAATTGAACCTGAAACAGCTGTTCCAGCGGCTGTGGCAACACCCAAGGCAACTGCCAAAACGATCAATAGTTCAGTGAACAATTGTGCGATCACCTTACCCTTAGTCTCACCAAGTGAAACTAGGATCCCGATTTCGCGACGACGTTCACGTGTCATCAACAAGATGATAAGTCCAAGAATCAAGACACCTGCGATGGCCACAATCCAGACAATCTTTGAAGCAAAACTAGCAACACCCTTCATCTGCTTAGCAGCCGCCTTGTATGATGACGCATCACTTGTCAAAGTCATATCTGAATCATTCAAAATCTTCTTCGCTGCGGTCACAAAGGCCTTGGTCTTTGAAGGGTCAGACATCGTGTAAGTGACATTTGAAACCTTACCAACAGTACCCGCGATCTTATTTGACAAAGTGTATGAGCCATAGATCGTGTTTGAAGGATCTTGTTGTGAGAAACCATCCGTGGTGGTCTTAACCTTGTAAATACCAACGATCTTCAAGGTCGTCTTTTCAGATGAATCAGAGGTATCCGCAACCTTGATTGTGTCTCCAACTTTCAAGCTGTTCGCTGAAGCCAATTCAGACTCAATTACAACGTTGTTTGTACCCTCGTCACTCGCTTTGATGCCACGGCCACTGGTAATCTTAGCCGTACCATCTGAGAAGCTTGTGGCCCCCGCCGTCGCACTGACACCATTAATTTGGATATCGCCAGAATTTGAGGTACCGCCGCCGAAACCACCTTGGGTTGAAGATGTCGTAGTTGATACGGCGCTAAAACCACTTGCATTAACTGAAGTGCTGGTTGAGACGTTATATGATGCCACGTTTGAAAGTGCAGCAATCTTCTTCGCCTTTGCAATCGTTGTCGTTGCTTGTGTGAAAGTTGGCTTACTTGAGCTTGATGAAGATGAGGAAGATGAGGAAGCCATTTGCTTTTGCATTTGTTTCATCATCTTGGTCCGGTTTTGCGAGAGCGTCACGGTTGACCCGATCGAGTTCGTCGCCGTCTTCGCCGAGGTCAACGCAGCGTTTTGGATAATCAAACCTGCCATAACAAACATCAAAATGACGCTTGACGTGATCATCAGTAGGATTGTGCGACCTTTCCTGGCCCACAGGGTGATCCCTGCACGTTTAATAAAGTTCATAAGTAATTCTCCATTCCAAGAATAATTTCTACGTATTGAATACTTGTATTCTATGCAGATGAACTTGCAGGAAGATTAAATAAGGCTCAAGTGAAACTTAAAAGCAAGAAAAGAACTATTGGACGACCGCCCCTGCCAACCATCCCCCAGTCAAACCGCCAAGTGCCAAAATAAAAAAAGCCATTAGATTAATAACCTAATGACTTCTTACGCGCTAATTTTAACGATTAAACTGACTTAATATAGTTCACACCATCAGCAGCTGGCGCCTTTGACTTGGCAAAGAACAAAACCAAAACAATGATCGTGATCGCATATGGTGCAATTTGCAGGTACACTGATGGAATTTCTTTGATACCTGGTAATTGACCACCAACAATGGCCATGGATTGCGAAAAGCCGAAGAACAAAGCGGCTAACATCGCCCCGATTGGGTTCCAACGACCAAAAATCATGGCTGCCATGGACATGTATCCTTGGCCAACGATGGTCGATGACGAGAAGTTACCGGCAATCGATTGTGCAAACAAGGCACCACCGATACCACCCAAAACCCCTGAAATCAACACCCCTGCATAACGTAACTTATAAACATCTAAACCTAAAGTATCTGCTGCTTGTGGATTTTCACCAACTGACCGTAACCGCAGGCCAAAGCGTGTCTTATACAACAACCACCAGGCCACAATCGCGACAATAATGGCCACGACTGCCGGATAAGATAATTTGGCAAACAAAATGGGACCAATGACGGGAATCTTACTTAAGCCTGGCACTGCAGAGTTACCAAAATTTTCTGAGATCATGTCTGTTTGACCCTTACCATAGATGACCTTAATTAAGTAAACCCCCACTGCTGGAGCCAATAGGTTCAAAACCGTTCCAGACACAATATGGTCAGCCCGCAAATTAATGGTTGCGACCGCATGTAAAACAGAAAATACCAACCCAATAACCGCGCCGGCAAGCAAACCAAGCCATGGTGTGGCTGTCCCAAACGTATCCGCAAACGTTAAATTGAACACGGTACCACCAAAGGCCCCCATGACCATAATGCCTTCCAACCCAACGTTCACGATCCCGCTACGCTCAGAGAATGTACCACCCAAAGCGGTAAAAATCAATGGAGCTGAATAAACCAAAGTTGATGAAATCACCAACTGTAAGATTGTTTGTAAATCCATGATTAGGCATCCTCCTTCTTAGCTTTAGCTTGTTTTTTTGCAGCCGCTTTTGCCTGGTCTTTCGCGTCACCTTCATCAAGCTTAACCAATGACCAACGAATCATGTAGTTTGCACCCACGAAGAAGATAATCGTCGCGGTCACAACTGAAACTAATTCAGTCGGCACGCCTGAAACTAATGGCATGCCTAAGCCACCAACTGTCAACACCGCAAATAATAGGGCTGACAAGGCAATACCAATGAATGAACCTGAAGCCAACAAAGCCACCGCCATGCCATCATACCCAACGGATGGCGCCGTTGATTGCACGAAGATATTTAGGTATGTGCCAAGACCTTCAGTTACACCAGCTAGTCCAGCTAAGGCGCCAGACAAAGCCATCGCAAGTACCGCGGTCCGCTTGTCAGACATCCCTGCATAACGCGCTGCATCCATGTTTAAGCCGACCGCACGAATTTCAAATCCCAACGTGGTCTTTTTCATGATAAACCAGACCAATGCCAAGACGATAATCGCAATGATAAAGCCAGTGTTCAACCGCGACCCACCGGTTAAGTTGCTCAATAAGCTCCAACGCAAACTCGTTGCATCCGACAAGTTAGCGGTCGTATCACTTGCTGACATGTACTTACCTGGCAATGACGTGATGACGGTGTTACCAATGTAGAGCACAATGTAATTTAACATAATCGTCGTGATAACTTCACTGGCCCCAAACTGTGCCCGTAGCCAACCGGGAATAGCACCGGTAATGGCGCCGCCAATGGTCCCTAGAATCACGGCTACTGGAATCACCCAGATCATTGAATCTGTTGCGTGGGTGGTGACAAAAACAGTTGAGACGAGCCAACCCACCCAAACTTGACCAGCCAGCCCAATATTAAAGAACCCAGCTGATTGTGCTACCAAAAATCCGGCAGCAGTCAGAATTAACGGCGTCATACTACGGAGTACTTCACCAATATTTAGGGATGATCCAAATGCTGATTGAATCAAGCTAACGTAACCTGAAATCGGGTTATACCCAGAGATCAGCATGACAATTGCGCCGACGACCAAGCCAAGGAAAACGGCTAGGGCAGAAACGACGCCAGTGCTATATGAATTAATCTTATTCACTAGCCTTTCCTCCTACTAATTGCGCACGTGCTTCTTTTAATGACATACCCGCCATCAACAAACCAAGTTCTTGCTTATCCGTTGCTTTAGCATCAACAACACCCGTAATTTCACCATGTGAAATAACCGCGATCCGATCAGCCACATTTAAAATTTCGTCCAGTTCAAAGCTAACTAATAACACAGCCTTATCTTCATCACGTTGGTTGATTAATTGTTGATGAATATATTCAATGGCACCCACATCTAATCCACGGGTCGGTTGGGCTGCAATAATTAACTCAGCATGGCGATCTAGCTCACGTGCAATGATTGCCTTTTGTTGGTTACCACCAGACAACGCCCCCGCATTAACCAGCTCATTCACAGTCCGCACGTCAAATTTTTCAATTAATTCACGTGCATGCCGATTGATGGCTTCATAGTCGAGCACCCCATTTTTTGAGTTGGGGGCTTGATAGTACGTTTGCAGAGCAATGTTTTCGGCTAATGTCATTTCTAACTCAAGGCCAAAACGCTGCCGATCTTCTGGCACGTGACCGACACCACTTTCGGTGATCTTACGTGGTGGCAAATTCGTGATATCTTTACCATTCAATGTGATTTTACCTGATTCAGTACGAATCAAACCGGTAATCGCTGAAATCAACTCGGATTGACCATTACCATCAATACCGGCTATTCCTAACACTTCACCCCGTCGAACTTGCAGATCAAGATTTTTAACTACTTCAACACCACGGGCATCTTTAACCGTTAGATCTTGCACATCCAAAACAACGTCACTTGGCGTGGCATCACGCTTAACCGTCTTAAATGAAACGCTCCGACCAACCATGATATCAGCCAATTCTTGTGAAGAAACGCCTGCAACTGGGAAGGTGTCAATTGATTGCCCCCGTCGAATAACGGTCACTTGGTCAGCCACTGCCCGAATTTCATCTAACTTGTGGGTAATCAAAATGACCGACTTGCCTTCATTGGCTAAGTTCTTCAAGATAACCATCAATTCGTCGATTTCTTGTGGCGTCAATACAGCAGTTGGTTCGTCAAAGATCAAGATATCAGCCCCACGATACAAAGTCTTTAAAATTTCGACACGTTGTTGCATACCAACAGAAATATCTTCAACTAACGCCTTTGGATCAACTTCTAAACCGTATTGTTTTGACAATTGCAAAATATTTTCAACTGCTGATTGCTTATCCAATACGAAGCCATTCTTAACAGGTTCATCACCCAGAATAATATTTTCAGTCACCGTAAAGGCATCAATCAACATAAAGTGTTGATGCACCATGCCAATCCCCAATTCAGCCGCTTTCTTGGGACTATCAATCTTAACTTTTTCACCATTAATCAAGATATCCCCGGACGTTGGTTGTAGTAACCCTGATAATTGATTCATCAGAGTTGATTTACCAGCCCCATTTTCACCTAACAAAGCATGAATTTGCCCCTGCTTAACCACCAAATTAATCCCATCATTGGCTCGAAATTCACCGAACTGCTTCACAATGTCGCGCATTTCAAGAACTACATGTTGTTCTTCAGTCATTACAAAACTCCTATTAAATACCGCACACTACTTTTGTTGGTCAGAATTGGTTCGCGATAAGGTAACCCGATGACAAACCTAGTGATCATATCGATCAAACTTCGATCTCCAATAAATGCATGTGCTATGTTTTGTCTGTTAATCGTAACGACAATATTTTATATTACCGTATTAACCATGAGTATTATCATACCGAGTTTATCCGGATTTTTCCATAGGAAAAGTAACCTTTCTTGACATAATTTTCGGATATTCACAAAACTGAAATATTAAATCACTAAAATACGAACATTATTCAAATAATACCGAACATTAAACCACTGAAAAAGGTCCTTTATCCCGTTACAAAATAAAAAACGCATGCAGCACCTGCATACGTCTTAACATTAACTATTACTCAACAATTTCCTTGCCAGTAACGTTCAAATCAGCATCAAACTCATAAATCCATGGTTGACCATTGGCGATTTCAACATTCAAAATATCATCATCAGAGATATTTTCAATGTGCTTTACCAAAGCACGCAATGAGTTACCGTGAGCCGCGATGATCACGTTCTTACCGGCTGCCAAATCCTTAGAAATCTTTTCATCCCAGAATGGTAGGACACGTTCCAAAGTAACCTTCAAGTTTTCACCTAATGGTAACTCATCAGCAGGAACATCAGCATAACGACGGTCGATGGCAGGGTAAGTCTTACCTTGTACTTCAACTTCAGCTACGGAAGCTTCCAACAATGGAGGCAATACATCATATGAACGACGCCAAATATGAACTTGCTCATCGCCCCACTTTTCAGCAGCTTCAGCCTTGTTTTGCCCTTGCAAAGCACCATAGTGACGCTCATTTAAACGCCATGACTTTTCTTCTGGAATCCACAATTGCCCAGCTTCTTCTAAAGCAAGGTGCAATGTCGTGATGGCACGTGTCAAAACTGACGTGTAAGCTTGATCAAATTGCAAACCTTTTTCAGCTAACTTTTGACCAGCATCCTTCGCTTGTTGAATACCCTTGTCTGACAACTTTGTATCAACCCAACCATTGAACAAATTCAATGCGTTCCATTCTGATTGTCCATGACGGATCAAAACCAACTTAGCCATTGGATGATTACCTCTTTTACAAATATTTTTTATACGTGAAAATTATAACAAAATTCCGTAATAATTTACAGGTATCTGATTATAATTATACGCCACTTTGTGGATTAGCGCTTAATGGTCCCATTTTCAATGGTGATTCCTGATGAATGGACGACCGTTGCTCGTTCAGGGTAAATTCGACTAATCAAACTATTGATGGCGGTTGGTACTTCACCAAAGCCAGTTGCAATTAATTCAGCCTTTCCTGGGTAACCAGCGACATCCCCCACAGCATAAACTCCTGGTACACTGGTCTCCATTTGCTGCGATACCGTAAACTTTTGCCGTGCGACCTCTGGCTGAATCGTCCAACCAGCGACAATTTTATTTTCTGAAAGAAAACCATAATTGATCATGATTTCATCTACCACGATTTGTTTATGTTCTGCCTCACGCACCTTCGCAAGTGTCACCAACAAGGACCCATCCATCTGTTTTTCAATCGCTTCAATCGTGTACGGTGTGTCAACGATCACATCTGAAGCGGCTAAGTCGGAAACCGCTCGTTCCATCGCGCGAAATTTATCGCGTCGATGCGTCAAATGTACCTCACTTGCCACAGTGTTTAAGAGGGTGGCCATATCGACCGCTGAATCCCCACCGCCAGCTACTAAAACACGTTTATCCCGGAAATGCTCAAGCTCGTTCAAAAAGTAGTTGATCCCTGCATCTGCTAGGTCTCCTTCAAGGGCGGGTGCTAAACGCCGTGGTTCAAAGGCGCCCTTACCCGTGGCAACAATCACGCCTTTCGTCCAAATATCGTCCTGACTTGTATGCACGATAAATCCAGTGCCTTCTGGGCGCACATCCAACACCGTGGTATTTAAACGCACATCGGTCTCAAACTGTTGCATTTGCGTCTGCAAGTTGGCGATTAATTCACGGCCGTTTGTACCGACGAAACCAGCAATATCCAAAATCGACTTTTGTGGATATAAATTAGCGACCTGACCACCAACAGCAGCCAAACTCTCAATCACAACTGTATCTAGTTCCCGCAGACCAGCATAAAAGGCTGCAAACATCCCCACGGGCCCCGCACCAATAATTACTACATCAGTTGTCGTCTTATATGTCATTACTTTATCCTTCATATTTTGTACCTGTTATTTGCATATATCAAATCCCATTTTACCAGAATTAAGCTGCACATTTTTTCATTTTAAAGCAAAAGAGGAGTCAGCCCACTAGCTGACTCCTCTGATGAAAAACATTACTTTGATGACTTCTTAGAAGACGCCTCATCAGCCACTTGATTGTTAATCGATTCAAGTGATGACGCTGCAGCTTGGTGTTTAGCATAATCGTGATTGTACACAATGGCACCTGTCTTCAAATTAGCCACGAAGTACAAGTAATCTTTATCCCGATCTTTGGGATTCAAAACTGCCTTGATAGACTCCAAGCTCGGACTGTTAAATGGTCCTGGCCCCAAGCCGGAATTCTTGTACAAGTTATAAGGCGAGTTAACTTGCACATCTGCATTTGTCAGGTTCACCTTATCAGAATTCAGGGCATACTTGACTGTGATGTCTGATTGAATTGGCATATTAATTGCTAAACGATTCAAGAACACACCGGCAATAATAGCCCGGTTTTTAGCATCAACACCTTCTTTTTCAACAATTGAAGCGAGGGTTAAGACTTCCTGGGTAGTCATATCAGCCTTTTTGATGTCTGACAACAAGGGTTGCACATTATCGTATTCAGTTGAAACCATGATTTGAATTAAATCTTTAACTGATTTTACGCTCGTAATATCATAAGTTGCCGGGTACAAATAGCCCTCTAACTTGTAACGAGTTTTCTTTGATGCAATCGCTGAATCCAAGAAACCCGGATAGGTCTTATTCAAGAACGTCAAAAAGGTAGTATCATTCAATGCCTTCAAGAAATCTTGCTTTGAAAACTTAGTCTTGGCAGCGACTTCATCAGCAATATCTGAAGCCATCTCACCTTCACGCACGATGACCGCATGTGTATTATTCAATGGATAGCTGGTCCCACCGGCCTCAATTTTAGCAATCAATGTCTTAATTGGCATTGCTTTACTCAATTGAAAATAGCCGGCCTTTAAATTTTCTGCACCATGAACCGCTAAATAATTAAGCACCGGCGTTGTTGAACGGACTAACCCGGCTTTAGCCAAAACTTGCGCAATGTCCGTTGTCGTTGCCCCCGCAGGAATGTGAATTTCCTTTTTCTTAGTGCTCTTTGGATTCACCGCGGTGTAATCCGTGGCAGCCTGATGTGCTGTGTACAATTGATAGCCCTTATATCCACCAAAGCCAAGGATGGCGACAATAATTAGCACCACAATCCAAGGCCAAATACGACGCTTTTTATGTGTATCTTGGCTTCGAGCTGATCGAGGTTCGAACTCCATGTTCATACTCCTTAAATTCTAGTCCATATACCAGTGTTTCATAATACACAGTACGCATATATATAAAAACACAACCAAAAATAATAATAACATTTTTGGTTGTGTATAATGTTTCATTTTATAGACATTCTAAAAATCAGACAAGCCTTAGCGAATTTCAGCATGATGATTTTCAGCTAATTTTTGTTCAATTTTGGCCACTGCGGCATTGATTTCGTCATCAACTAACGTCTTTTCTGGATCAACAAATGTTAACGCATAGGCCAAGGACTTCATGCCTGCCGCCACGTTTGTGCCACTATAAACATCAAATAACGTGACATCATGCAAGTGTTGCCCCCCGGCCGTGATAATGGTCTCACGGACAGCCGCCGCAGTGGTATCTGCGGTCACCAAGATAGCTAAATCACGCGCAATAGCTGGGAATTTAGAAATTGCTTCATAATTTGTTTTGTTTTTAGGCAAAATTAAGATGGCCGCTAAATTCAATTCAAAACCATATGTTTCGCCAATGCCATATTCTTTAGCCGTCAATGGGTGAATTTGACCAATAAAACCAATCAAGGTTTCACCAACATAAATATCAGCAGTCCGACCCGGATGCATATCTTCACGCGCCCCGTTTGCTTCAAAACGCACGGATTGTGCGAGAGCATAATTGGCTAATAGTTGTTCAACAACCCCCTTCAAAACGAAGAAATCAGCCTTCTTAGCGGGCGTTGCCCATGTCTTTGGCAACCAATTACCAGCAATCACACCGGCTAAGTGTTCAATTTCTGCTGGCCGTTGTGTGGTATCGCCATCAGAAACAAAGACCCGGCCCTGTTCATAAAGCGCGATATCGCTTTGCTTGCGGGCAACGTTATAAGCGACATCATCCAACAAACCGGTTAATAAGCTCACCCGGGTTTGTTGGCGGTCTTGTGACATCGGATAGTCCAGTTGAATGGGCTGACCTGCGTGCAAAGCAAACCGAGCCGCCTTCGCTGGTGTCGTCAACACGTATGAGATCGCTTGGTCCAACCCAAGTCCCTCCAAAGTGTGGCGTGAGGCCCGAATCAGAGCCTGCTTAACCGTCAACTTGCCGGGAGTCGTTGCACCAGTAGGCAACGTTGCAGGTAAGTTATCATAGCCGTACAAACGCGCGACTTCTTCAATCAAATCAGCTGAAATCGTGATATCCCACCGTCTTGCTGGGATGGTTACCGTGAACTTTCCATTCGTCTCAACATAATCAAAGAACAACCGATCAAAAATCGCAGCAACTTCGGCAACCGTAATCACCGTCCCTAACACATGATTAATTTTATCAACAGTCACTTCAACAACTGGTGCGACATAGGTGAAGTCTTGCGCGACAACCCGTCCAGCAGCAACTGTACCACCTGCTAACTCTGCAATCAGAGCCGCCGCATGATCCAAAGCTGTAAAGGTATCCTCAACATTAACCCCACGTTCAAAGCGTGTCGAAGCCTCTGAATGCAGGTTCTGGTCACGTGCAGTGTGGCGGATAGCCCGTGGTTCAAAAACAGCCCCCTCCAACACAATATTGACCGTGTCAGTCGTCACTTCAGTTGAGGCGCCTCCCATAACCCCGGCAAACATCAACCCTTCATTGCCCGCTGCAATCACGATGTCTTGCGGGTTCGTCACGCGTTCTTGACCATCCAAAGTCACAATTTTCTCATCCGCATAAGCATGACGGACTTTGATATCATGAGCTGGCAACTTATCATAATCAAAGGCATGCAATGGTTGGCCGTATTGTAGCAACATATAATTTGTTACATCAACAACGTTTGAAATGGGCCGAATACCCATATTCCACAAGCGCTTTTGCAACCAAAGGGGTGAATCTTGTACCTTGACACCCTGAACAACCCGTAAAGCATACTTCGGGGCCAATTCACCAGGTGCTTCAGCTGTCAACAAGTCCGCCGTTTGGGTATCACTTTCAACTAGTTCAAATGAGGGTAAAGTTGGCTGTTCTTCTAAAATAGCCGCAACTTCCCATGCTGTACCGTTCATCGAAAATAAATCTGCCCGGTTAGGTGTAATCCCCGTTTCAATGATGTCATCATCTAATCCGAGCACATGCAAGGCATCTTCACCAGGGGTCAATTCACCAGCATCCACTTCATCAAAGACCCAGATACCTTCTTCGAAATTCTTCGGTGCTACCTTATCTTCAAAACCGATTTCTTGCAACGCGGCCAACATACCATTAGAAGCAACCCCACGTAGCTTGCTCTTACGAATTTTTTGACCACCACCAATGATGGAACCATGCTTGGCCAAAATGACGGTTTGACCAGCCGCCACATTAGGTGCCCCAGTCACAATTTGAATGGGCTCGGCTTCACCAGCGTCCACTTGGGTAATAACCATATGGTCTGAATCAGGATGTGGCTCCACACTCAACACCTTGGCAATGACAACATTCTTCATATTAGCTTGTGGCTGATATTGTCCTTCAATTTCAACCACTGTCCGTGATATTTTTTCTGCCAGTTCATTGACTGGCACTTCGATTGGCATGTAATCACGCAACCAATTAACTGATACCTTCATGGTCTACCCCTTCTGATTAAATTGCTTCAAGAAACGTACGTCATTTAAGTAGAAATTACGAATGTCTTCCACCCCGTACTTCAACATGGCAAATCGGTCTGGACCCATTCCAAAGGCAAAACCACCATATATCTCAGGGTCAACACCAGCCATCCGCAAAACATTTGGATGAACCATACCTGCCCCTAAGACCTCAATCCATTGAATATCTTCTGGTTTGGTCTTTTCGGTGACTGGTCCCCATGAAATATCTACTTCAACAGATGGTTCCGTGAATGGGAAGTATGATGGCCGTAACCGAATGTCATGGTCTTCACCAAATAGTTGCCGCGCCACAGCCAACAAAGTCCCTTTTAAATCACCCATGGTAATATGCTTATCAATCACCAAACCTTCAACTTGATGGAATTGATGTGAGTGCGTCGCATCATCTGTATCACGACGGTAAACACGACCTGGCGAGATCATCTTTAATGGGCCTTGGCTAAAGTCATGTTGTTCCATTTCCCGTGCTTGCACTGGTGAGGTTTGCGTACGCATCAAAATTTCTGGTGTGATATAGAACGTGTCTTGCATATCACGGGCCGGATGATCCTTTGGTAGGTTCATCATTTCGAAATTATACTTATCTTCTTCAATTTCAGGACCTTCCGCAATCTTATAACCCATTCCCAAAAATTGATCTTCCAGTGATTCAATAATTTGTTGCAAAACATGTGGTTGGCCTTGTTTCACCGCGGCACCAGGTAAAGTAACGTCCAAAGATTCAGTGGCTAATTGGGCTTCCAACATGGCAGCTTCTAACTTCTCTTGCCGCATTGCAATGGTCTTCGTCAAAGTATCACGCACATCGTTGGCCAATGACCCAACAACCGGGCGTTCTTCCGGTGTTAAATCTTTCATGCCACGGAGCACTTCCGTGAGCGGACCTTTTTTCCCCAACCAACTAACCCGGACATCATTTAATTTCTTTAAATCTTCAGCTGCGGTGATTTCGGCCACGGCCTGATCACGTAACTGTTGTAATTCATCAGCTAAACTCATAGTTGTCTCCTGTAATAAAAAATAACGTCCCTTCGAACATAACAGTTCAAAGGGACGTCTAATTAACGTGGTACCACCCAAATTCGACAGAAATTTACATTTCGATCCTTGGTCATTGTTTAACGGTAATGAACCGTGTTAGCCTTATCAACCAACAAACTCCTGACTGAAATTCAGTTGTTGCCTGCATGACTTCCCACTGCCAGTCACTCTCTTGAGCATTTCACAACCTACTAGGTCATTCATCGTTTATATCTACTAGTTTACTTGGTTTATTAATTAATTCAAGTCTTAGATAAATTCCTTGATATTGTTAATTGAAGCTTCACGGCCTAATAACTCCATCACTTCACCTAAGTTAGGTCCTTCATTGACCCGGCTGGCGGCGATGCGCAATGGCATCCACAAATCACGCCCCTTCACACCCATCTCATTTTGCAACTCACGAATGGTTTGGACAATTGAAGTCGCATCAAAAATGGTTAGCGCTTCTAATTTAGCAACCCATGCCGTCAACAAAGGCTTCACATAATCTTTATCAATCCACGCCAAGGCATCTTCACCTAAATCAGCTTTAGCTGTCAAGTCAACGAAGATAGGCTTAACCAGTGGCGTAATTTGTGAAGTGTAGGCAATCCCATCTTGATGCATTTTAAAGACTTGGTGCCACCAAGCTAACTTACCAGCGTCTAATTCTTCAGGCTTCACAAAGCCAGCCTTCACGACCTCATTAAGTAACTTATCAAACAAGACGTTTTCATCAATCTTCTTGATCCATTGGTTATTAACCCATTCCAACTTCTTATTATCAAACTTAGCAGGTGATTTTGATAAACGTTCAGGATCAAACATCTTCACAAATTGCTTTTTGTTGAAGATTTCATCCTCACCCTTTGGTGACCATCCTAACAGGGTGATGAAGTTTAACATCGCTTCTGGCAAATAACCTAATTCACGATATTGTTCGATGAATTGCAACACCGTCTCATCACGTTTAGATAACTTCTTCCCAGTTTCAGTGTTAATGATCAATGACATGTGACCAAAAATTGGTGCTTCCCAACCAAAGGCTTCATAAATCATCAATTGCTTGGGGGTGTTAGACACGTGATCATCTCCACGTAAGACGTGTGAGATTTCCATCATATGATCATCAACGACTACAGCGAAGTTGTACGTGGGCATCCCGTCAGCCTTTTGAATAACCCAGTCGCCCCCGACTTGGCTGGCACCAATCTCGACGTGCCCCTTAACAATATCTTCCCAACCATAGACGTTTTCTTCTGGTACTCGGAAGCGGACAACATATGGCAGGCCCTGTGCTTCAAAGTCAGCTTGCTTGGCCGCAATCTCTTCGTCTGATAAACCGGCATACTCATAAACATAGTGTGGCGCGATCTTGGCAGCGATTTGGGCCTCACGTTCTGCCTCTAACTCTGCTGACGTCTTGTAAGATTTATAAGCCAAACCACGCTCCAAAAGCTCTTGCACTAATGGTTGGTAGATATGCAATCGTTCTGATTGGCGATATGGTCCATATTGCCCAGGATTAGCTGGTGATTCATCCCAATCTAGTCCTAACCATGCCAAATTATCTAGTTGTGAGAACTCACCATCGGCAATATTACGCGCTTGGTCAGTATCTTCAATACGGATAATGAATTGGCCGCCAAAATGACGAGCAAACAACCAGTTGAATAAAGCTGTTCGTGCATTTCCAATGTGTAGATGTCCGGTTGGTGATGGTGCATAACGCACGCGAATTTTCTTTTCTGTGTTTTCCTCAGCCATTTGAGTTAAACCTCTTCCTTATTTTGAATAATTAAAGCGCGCGAACCGCGCTGTCAATATACTAATTTACACTGTTTTATAGATAGTTTCAAATCTCAAATCATGATTAATTCTGTGTCGTGACATAATTTCCAAAAATCATCCGTCCCGCATCTGTCTGCAAGCTTGAAGTAACTTCCACTTCCACGACTTCTTGCATGTGATGACGTCCTTCTTCAACGACAACCATCGTCCCATCATCCAGATAGCCAACCGCCTGCGCACGTTCCGTGCCGGTTTTGACTAGCTGCACATGCAAGTGGTCACCCACGGCGACCCGTGCCCTTAGGACACCAGCCAATTCATTGATGTTGAGGACCTCAACATTTTGGAAACTTGTCACTTTGTTCAAATTATAATCATTGGTGACCAAGATCCCATTAATATCTTTGGCCAAACGAATTAACTTCTCGTCAACTTCTTTGATATTCTCATAGTCGCCTTCCCACATCTCAAGCGGTATTGCATCAACTTCACGCAATTCATTTAAGACATCAAGGCCACGACGACCACGGACGCGTTTCAAAGGTTCACCAGCATCCGCAATATACTGTAATTCATACAAGACAAAATTAGGGACTAGTAACGTGCCTTCAACCCAACCTGTCTTGACCAATTGGAGAATGCGACCGTCAATCAAAATATTTGTGTCCAAAATTTTATAGTGATGGTAATTAGTCTCCGCATCCGTCAAGACATCACTGTTATTTTCGGAACGCCGTGGCTTAACCCGCGTACGGAAAGCTTCTAATGTGAACAACTTACGAATATCGTCTATCCGCGTTGTGCCGAGCCGAAATCCTAAGTAGCCAAATAACAGCATAATCAATCCAGGCACGACGGCACTAAAGAAAATATTGTTATCAATCCGCTGTAACGGCGTCGTGATTAATACCGCTAACAACAGGGAAATAATTGTACTCAAGCTACCAACTAGTAAAACCAGCGGCGCCTGCTTTGCAAGATAGGCCTCAATTGCGCGGACCGCCTGATCAACTAAGCGCCACCCACGAATACTTAAGAGATAAAAAATAAATGCACCAATGATCATATCCGTAAACGGATTATTGACCCAGATTTGATCTGTGTATCCTAGTAAGTTCCAAATCAATGGTAACAATGTGACAGCCAATGCGCCACCCGCGACCGCAAAGGCGACTTGAATAATTCTTTTGCGCATGCGACTCACCCCCTTTCTTTAATCTAGTGCTAGTTTAACCGCTTCAACCAATGTTGCCACTGGTATGATCTGAATCCCACTAACCTGCTTGTCATGACCGATACTATTTTTAGGTACAAAAATGCGTTTAAAGCCTAATTTTTTGGCTTCAGCAATCCGATCTAGTACGCGTGGCACGCGGCGAATTTCACCAGTCAACCCAATTTCACCGACAAAGGCATCCGTCTGCTTGGTACCGCTATCTTTATAGCTTGAGGCAATCGCAATCGCCACCGCTAAATCAATGGCTGGTTCATCTAATTTCACACCGCCAGCGGCCCGAACATAGGCATCTTGATTCTGTAACAATAGACTAGCACGCTTTTCTAAAACGGCCATTAACAGTGTCACACGGTTACGGTCAATCCCGGCTGATGTCCGTTGCGCATTCCCGAAAACGGTTGGCGTCACTAAGGCCTGAATTTCGACCAAGATTGGTCGGGTGCCTTCCATTGCGACCACAACCGCAGACCCTGAGGCATCTGCCAAACGTTCTTCTAGAAACATTTCAGAGGGGTTCGTAACTTCAGTCAACCCATCTTGCACCATCTCAAAGATTCCCAATTCATTGGTTGATCCAAAACGATTTTTAACCGCCCGCAATAGACGGAAACTGCGTTGATTATCACCTTCAAAATATAATACGGTATCCACCATGTGTTCCAAAATCTTGGGACCTGCAATGGTGCCTTCCTTTGTCACGTGGCCGACGATAAAGATGGTAATCCCGTTACTCTTGGCAATTTGCAATAGCTCGGCCGTGGTTTCCCGAATTTGTGCAACTGAACCCACCGCTGATTGTATATCTGGTTGTTGCATCGTTTGAATGGAATCGATAATCACATAATCAGGATTTAATTCATCAATTGCTTTACGAATTTGACCCATATCTGTCTCAGGATAGAGATAAAAGTTTGCGTCATCATGGACACCTAAACGTTCTGCCCGCAACTTCACTTGTGAGGCACTTTCCTCACCGGTCACATATAAAACAGTACCAACCGTCGCCAAATGTCCTGACACTTGCAAAAGCAATGTTGATTTACCAATGCCTGGATCGCCACCAATGAGCACCATAGAACCTGGGACGACACCACCGCCTAGCACGCGGTTAAACTCTTCGTACTGTGTTGCAACACGTGGGGTATCCTCAATTGAGACATCTCCCAGATGCTCAACTTTAGCAACTTGACCCGCTAAATTGACCCGTGACTTGCGATCTGATCCCTCAGGGCGAATGACTTCTTCAACCAACGTTCCCCAGGCACCACAATTCGAGCAACGTCCCATATACCGTTGTGACACATAGCCACAGTTTGAACAAATAAATTGTGTGCGTGTTTTCGCCATTACTTGACCCCCGTGCTACCAAAACCGGCTTCACGGGTACTTTTGGCATCCGCACCATCAGAATCAGTTATTTGAAAAGGCATAAAAATACCTTGCGCAATGCGTTCACCTTTCTTCAAGTGCACATCGCGAAAACCGTAGTTAACTAATTGAATAAATATTTCGCCTTCATTGGTAGGATTATCGACATAGTCGGCATCAATCACGCCGACACCATTTGGCAAGACCAATCGACGTTTAAGCGGATTGGATGACCGATTGGCTAACATCAAAAACTCATTAGGTTCCATGTAAGCCTTGATACCAGTTGGCACTAAAACAGGTTTGAATGCTGCATCCGCTGCGTCAATATCCGCTGGCACATCCGTGGACAATAAATTTGCTAATCGTTTAACAGCGTTCAACTTCCACATCGCGGGCACGACAAAATCTTCAGCTACTTCAAAATCATAACCAGCAGCTGCTTGCGTTGAACGCTTTGGCAAGTTGAGCCCTGCACCTTCATACCGTTTTACAATTGCAAATCCACGTGCCATCAGATCACCCCATCTATAATCGTTTACTCTAAATTATACCGAATTCCCAACGAATATCCTAAGGGACTAAAAAAAGTACCAAAAATTTTGGTACTTTCTTAATCTCAAATCGACTGATTAAGCCTCATGCCACTCTAACGTCTGATACTCAGGCGTTCTAAAAAACTTCTGTCGGGCATAACTGCAAATCGGCCGTAACTTGACATCTTGTTCAATGGCTAAATCAACGACCGCTTGCAATAGTTGCCCAGCAACACCTTGTCCCCGTAATTCAGGAGCCACAATGGTTGAATTAATCGACCATACGCGGCCATCTTCAATGGCTGGAAATAAAATTTCAGCATCCACAGTGCCGGTCGCGTTTTCGTGATAAATCCGGCCAGGTTCATAATTAAATTCCATCTCAACATCCCCCATTAGGTATTACGCAATGTTCCCGCAAAGTCTGGTAACCATTGTGATTGTAGTGGCTTAACCAGTACCTCGTTATCTTGCGGATCAGCCACCAAATATTTACCACCACCCAAATAGATACCTGCACCATAGGCATTACCGTGTGAACCCCAGAAAAGCAGGTCACCCGGGCGTGCCTGGGAAGCTTCAATCGGAATGGTTGCACCTTCTTGTTCTTTAGTAATCAGGGGGAAATTCACCCCATATGAACGATTATAGACATATTGAATCAAGGTGCCTGTATCGAATCCTTGCTCTGGTTCACGGCCACCAGCCACAAATGGCACGTGTTGCAGCTTGTTAACTAGTGTCCAAAAATCTTTGCGTAAATACGCCATCAAGGCCGCAAACATTTGTTGTTCAATACGTCGATTCTGCAATTCTGGCGCCAACTTCACGGACAATAGTTTAAAAACCTCTTCACCACGTGGTTCAACGAAAAATATTTCGGCATCCACGATACCCTCTTTATCTTTATGGAACAAATGTCCATTCGATACCTCAAATTCCATGACGCCCCCCTTCGCTTTATAGTCACGTCCATATGCATCGCCACAAGCGATGTTACCATTTTATACTGTTATCAAAAAGAGATAGAACACCTAAATGCTCTATCTCTATTTTAACCGATTTAACGTTTTATTTGTAAATTATGATTGGTGGATGTAAGTCCAACCAGAAGCTGAAATCGTCCGTGTGTGATACAACAACCCAGCGTAGTTTCCTTCGGAGATGGTGATGGTACCGTCACCGTTGACTGACTCAACAATGGCAACGTGACCGTATGCACTTGCGCCAGCTTGACCAGCTTCAAACACAACAACGGCACCCTTAGCAGCTGTATTATCTACGCGATAGCCAGCAGCGCGTGCTGATGTATCCCATTGGTTAGCATTGCCCCAGTAGTTACCAACCCAAGAAGCATGGGCCTTGACGTACCATGTGCATTGTCCGTATGGGTATGTGTTAGTCGTGCTAACAGTCTTTGATGTCGTACTAGTCGTAGCGGTAGTTGTGGCAGCCGTTGTTGTCGTTGACGTCTTAGTGGCTGTCGTAGTAGTGCTGGCACTAGCTGATAACTTCAATGTTTGACCCACGTAGATCAAGTTACCATTGTTAGCTAATTTATTGATTGAAACCAATTCAGCCGCTGAAATGTTGTTAGCAGCCGCGATGGCATACAAAGTATCCCCAGACTTTACCGTAACTGTACGGCTAGTAGAAGTTGATGCTGTCGTCGTTGTACTAGTGCTAGTTGTCGTGGCAGTCGTTGATGTTGCTGACAACTTGATTTCTTGACCAACAAAAATCAATCCCGTATTCGTGATGCTGTTCAGACGAGCCAATTCACTAACTGATGTGCCATGTGCCTTGGCAATTTGGTATAAAGTATCCCCAGATTTTGCAGTGTATGTATCAGCGTTAGCAATGGTTTGTGAACCAGCGATCGCAGCAATCGTCCCAGCAGCTACAAGCAATGTGTTCTTTGTCGCGTTTTTCATATTGATTCCTCTTCCTTGTACTTACTATGTATTTCGATTCTTAAGTAATCGACTTTTCTTTACTTTTCCTAAACGTTCTTTAGATTTCCTTAAACAACTTAACAATATCTAGTATAACGATTGATTGTTGCATAGAGATAGTCGCTTCTTTGTAGTTTTATGAAAAAAATTACATTAATGTTACACCAACCTTAAGCGCGCAACCCGCAGTATATCAACATTTGTGAAAAGTAACATTCTGTTATCCGCAGATTTGTACCACGAATATTTCAAAAGTTACAAGTGACATCGCGCACACCAACAGAACAAACCTTTGCTGTGACCGCATTTTGCCTGTTACACATCCAACTAATATTTTAAAATAAGGTCCCCATGTGCCCTAAAAACAAGCCCACGATCATCGCCCAATAAATTCACAAGCACAAAAAAACAAGTAACTCATCAGACTTGATGAGTTACTTGCAAAATTATTTTATTTTAACTAGCCGCCACCGTCTCATCGACATGCAAGGCGGCAACCTTGATTTCATCGTCAATCAGCTCAGCTTGCAATTGCTTGATATCTGGATTATCCAAGTAAAAGTCGGCAATTTGGTCTTCCAACTGATCTTGGATCACTCGGCGTAATGGTCGGGCTCCCATCGTTGGATCGTACCCCAGGTCAACTAAGCGATCCTTAACGTCTGCCGAAATTTCAATCGATAGCCCGTTTTCCACGAGGACAGCTTGCATATCAGCCAGCATCAAATCGACAATCTGCAACAGATTTGCCTTTGACAAGGCGTTGAATTCAATTACCGCGTCAAAACGATTCAAAAATTCTGGCTTGAAATATGGTGCCAAGCGCGCCATTAAATCATCATTATCGGTCGTTTCATCGAAACCAACCTTGGCACTCTTGACCCCTGTCCCAGCGTTTGACGTCATGATGATGACAGTGTCTTTAAACGAAACCGTATGCCCTTGTGCATCAGTTAAGCGGCCATCATCCAAAACCTGTAAAAACATGTTCATCACATCAGGGTGGGCCTTTTCAACCTCATCTAGCAAAATCAATGAATACGGGTGACGCCGAACTGCCTCTGTCAATTGACCAGCTTCTTCGTAGCCAACGTAGCCAGCTGGTGCCCCAATCAGCTTCGAAACACTGTGCTTTTCCATGTACTCTGACATATCAAACCGGATCATACTATCAGTTGTGCCGAATAATTCCTTGGCCAAACGCTTAGCTGTTTCGGTCTTTCCCACACCGGTCGGTCCAACAAACAAGAAGCTTCCAATTGGACGGCCAGACTTGTTAAAGCCAACACGATTCCGGCGAATAGCTCGGGCAATCTTACTAGTTGCTTCATCTTGACCAATCACATGGGCAGCCAAATTCTCAGCGAGATGATTCAACTGCGTTTGCTCAGACTCCTGCAGCTCACCCACTGGAATACCCGTCTTCTCCTCAACAATTTGTTGAATATCCTTGACGGTGACTGTCTGCGCATCATCAACAACTGGTTGACTAGTCTTAGCTGCCTCCAGTTGACGTTGAAGCTGCTCAGCCTGGGTCTTCCAATAGCCAGCCTTCTCGAAGTCTTCACGGTCAATGGCTGCCTGCTTTTCTTTTTCAGCATAATCAATCTGCTTTTGCACCTTAGCCGGATCATCAACCTTGATAGTCAAATTCTTGCGTGAACCCGCCTCATCAATTAAATCAATGGCCTTATCCGGTAAGAAGCGTTCCTGAATATACCGATTCGACAAATTCACAGCGGCTTCTAAAGCCTCATCACTGTACTTTACCTTGTGATAATCCTCATAACGCGAGCGAATTCCATTCAAAATCTGTAAAGCTTCATCTGTTGAAGGCTCGTTGACTTGGACAGTTTGGAACCGACGTGCAATCGCTGCGTCTTTTTCAATTTGTCGATACTCATTCAAAGTAGTGGCCCCAACCAATTGGAACTCGCCACGAGCCAAGGCTGGCTTTAGGATGTTACCAGCATCCATCGACCCTTCGCCAGCTGTACCGGCACCCATAATCTCGTGAATTTCATCAATGAACAAAATGATGTCATCACGCTTTGAAACTTCATCCATCAACTTTTGCATCCGCTCCTCGAATTGTCCACGCACACCTGTGCCCTGAACCAAGGAAACAACATCTAGTCGAATGACTTCTTTATTTTGTAACTTAGCTGGCACTTCGCCATTAACAATTGCTTGTGCCAATCCTTCAACCACGGCCGTCTTTCCAACACCCGCTTCACCAATCAGAACAGGATTGTTCTTGGTACGACGGTTCAAAATTTCAATAACTCGCGCTATTTCATCATCTCGACCAATGACTGGGTCAAACTTACCTTGACGTGCCAACTCAGTCATATTGATACCAAATTGCTCAAGTAAGCCCCCATCCTGCGCTTGTTGTACTTCTTGTTGACGTAATTGTGATTGTTGTTGGGCAGCGCGTAGTTGCTGCTCACGACGTAAACGATCACTATCCATGGAACCGTTTAATGCCCGGAAAATATCGTCAAAATCACGAAATGGATCATATGTAGCCATAATAATGACCTCCCTATTTTTTATTTTATTTATCATTGTAACTTCTGGTATTTAATGGTATTCCCTGATAAATACCTTCGTCTCCACACCACTAAGTGGCAGGTCGAATTAGGACTCATCTCTATATCTCACTCCTAACTCTATGATTCTATTTTAGCACTCTACTACGAAGAGTGCAAGTGTTTATGTCTAAAATATTTCATTTATTTCAATATGAGCAATCGCTAATTTAGCACCAATCAAATAAAGCCGTGTATAATGATCTCATATAAAACTAACGGAGAAAATAATTGCAAAATGACAATCACACGCATGCAAGCAGTAATTACAACTAACAACCCAGCACAACCATTGATCGAAGCCAGCGTGCCAACAACGCCATTAGGTGCTAACGACATC
Source organism: Weissella soli (assembly GCF_001761545.1). Lineage (NCBI taxonomy): Bacteria > Bacillati > Bacillota > Bacilli > Lactobacillales > Lactobacillaceae > Weissella > Weissella soli. Next base: position 1,378,523 of record NZ_CP017326.1, read on the forward strand.
TTAGTGAAAGTGGCCGCAATTTCGATTAATCCGGTTGATCAGAAACAACGACTCATCGCCACACAAAATAACGCCACCAAAATCCTGGGATTTGATGGCGTTGGTGAAGTGATTGAAATTGGTTCCGCTGTGACTAAATTTAAAGTGCATGACCGCGTCTATTACGCTGGGGAACTTGGCCGGAATGGTTCTTATGCTGAATATCAAGTTGTCCGTGAAGATCTAGTGGCCATCGCCCCGGCCAACTTAGACGATGCAGAAGCGGCCGCCATCCCATTGACTTTTCTAACTGCGTACGAACTGTTATTTGATCAATTTGGTTTGAAGCCTGAAGCTCAAAGCCAACGCGGGCAAACCATTTTGATTATTAATGGCGCTGGCGGCGTCGGTTCTGCCATGATCCAGCTTAGTCAGTGGTTGGGCATGGATGTGATCGCCACTGCTTCACGGCCAGAGACCACCGCCTGGGTGACCAAACTAGGTGCCCACCATGTGGTTAATCATCGCCATGACTACGTTAGTGAGCTGAAACAGCTGGGCTATCCCAGCATTCCCTACATTGCAATTTTAAGTGCCACGAACGAGCATTTTGCCAAGGCCGCCGAATTAATCGCGCCATTCGGCCATATAGGCATGATTGTTGAACCAACAGCCCCATTAGCCATTGGTGATCCCTTGAAAGCCAAGGCAGCCTCGTTGCACTGGGAATTTATGTTTGCCAAGGCCTTGAATAACTACAACGTTGCCTCACAAGGGGACGCCCTAGCTTTTGCAACTGATCTCATCGAAAACAAGCACTTTAACACAACCCTGACAGAAACCATTGAAGGTTTTTCAGCTAGCAACATCTATGCCGCGCAAGAGAAAGCCGGCAGTGGCAAAATCATTGGCAAGTTAGCCATCAAGTATTAATTCGGATTCCTTAGAGAACACAAAAAAGCCAGTTATCAGATGATAACTGGCTTTTTATGATTATTACTAATTACTTAGCAACAACTTGCTTACCATTGTAAGTGCCATCAGCGGCCACGTGGTGGTTACGTACGTAAACACCATTTTCGTTCAAGTGGATGGTAGGGGTCTTCAAACCACCTTGACCACCACGACGTGAGCGCTTAGCATTCTTTGAAGTCTTACGTGCAGGAACTGCCATAATTTAATCCTCCTTCACACCGCCGGGCCCGAAGAGGAGGCAGTGTTAAAATTAATAATCGATTATTTTTTCAACTATCCCAATTTACATGAAATTCATGACATTGTCAATGTGTATTACCCCTTTTCTTAATATTTGCAGAAAGAACCCCCCTTAACTCGTCACCGATTGACTCCATCGAGTGGCCAGCAATCCACATATTTTATTATTTATTCGAAAATTACTTCCTATAGGCGCGAAAACACCTGACAATTTGTGAAATTTATGGTAAACTCAGTTTGTTATTAAATTCACGAATTCCAGGAGGACATTATGCAATTACTTGATGATTATATCGATGCTTACATTTCAACCCTCAAGTATTTGGATGAAGTTGTGTCTGAACCTGCAGCAGAGTATGGACTGTCTTTTGAACAATATTTGATTATGCATGCCATCGCCGAATCATACGACGATATCACACTTACTGACATTGTTGAGAAACGCAAAGTTACTCGAGCCGCAATTTCTCGCCAAATCAAAATGTTGATGAAAAAGGAATATGTCTATCAGGAAACTGATTGTCATGATCGTCGTCGGCAAATTCTGCGCCTGACTAATGAGGGCAAAGAAGTTTGTGAAGTTGTCACCAATCGTGTGACAAATCGCTGGTTATCTTGGGAGCAAGCATTTGGAGCAGATCGTCTGCAAAGCTTTTTAGACTTTGTACATGACTTCGAAAAAGTAGTTGTTTCTAAGACCAGAGCACAGTCGCATACTATTAACTAGGCATGCGCGAGTTACCACGAAAATATTATTGATAAACAAGTAACTTTAGTGTACAATTATTGAGTTAACTTGTTTGGGTATTAGCCAAGTGGTAAGGCATCGGTTTCTGGTACCGTCACGCACTGGTTCGAATCCAGTATACCCAGTTTTATCCCATTTAAAAAAACGACCAAGCTCTTGATATCAGGCTTGGTCGTTTTTTTGATGATCTTTTCAATGAAAGCATTAGACAAAAAAAGCAATTGCATCGGAACATGCAATTGCTTTTTTAGCTAAAACTATTAGATTTCTTGTTCGAAGTCAGCTGGCTTGTACAAACCAACCTTCGTCGATACGAAGTCAACAACCAAACCTGCAACCACTGGAATCACAAAGAAAATGACTAGTGAGAGTACAGGGCTGATATAGTGATTGATGAAAGCTGCATCAGCCGCATCCTTAACGAATGAGTTAACGGGTGATACCATTCCAATCCAACCAAATCCGGCTGAAGTTGGTGTTCCTTGGGCGTTAAACAAAGCCACTGGAATACCGGCGATGGCAGCCGTGATCATAAATGAAATCAACGTTTGTGGCTTTGCAAAGACGGAAGGCATCATGCCCTTCATTGCTCCCAAGAAGATGGCTGCTGAAGTTCCCTTCTTGTTTACCTTAATTGAGTTAATCAACAGAACGACTGTGGTTGCAATAACTCCCACCCCCGCAGCGGCTGATCCAACCCCTGACAATGAAATGGCCAAAGCGATACCGACCGTAGAAACTGGTGTCACGATAATCACTGAGAAAGCAATCGCAATCAACATTGCCATTGGTACCGGTTGTAGATCAGTGAATGTCTTAATGAGTTCACCAATCCAAGTAGTAATATCCCCAACATAAGGGGCGATGTACTTACCAAGTAATCCGACCAGACCACCAACAACGATGGGACTCAAGATAATGGCAACCGAACCAAAGCCCCAAAGGTACTTTGAGACTAACCACGTTGCCAAGACAGCAATGGCTGCGACAATCATGGCGTTAATCACGTCACCCGCACCACTCGCAATATACACTGTAGATGGTGCAACAGACTTAATCCCAGTAGCTGGGTTAACCCAGCCAGCCACCGCAGAACCCCATTTGATTGACCCTGAAGCTGCACCAACCGCGATAGCAGTCACGCCGACATCCAGTGGCTTCATCTTAAATTGCAAAGCAACTGCGACACCAATCAGAAATGGAATAAATGATGTAAATAAAGTCAAAATAGCTGACAATTGTGAAGCCCAATTTATTACACCGGGTGTAATAAACAACTTCAAGAGATATTTCAAAACAGCTGATGGCAAAACACCAATCAAGATACCTTGTGCCGAACCACTCAATACCTTAAAGAAGAAGTCTTTTACTTGAAGCTTTGTGTTGCCACTAAAATACTCAGTTTCCATAGAACAATCACTCCTCAAAATCTTTTAAACTAACCATATCTCTCTCCAGAAATAGTTAATTTCATCCGAAAAATAGCAAAATAAAAAGGCTTACCGTTAATGGGGTTACCTTTCTACTGTAGGTAGACTTACTACTCGCTTGACTGCCTGAAATAGCAACTACGCTGCGTGATTGTTATTTCAGGCAGCCCCGCTGGGCTACCTTTATCATCAAGCACCAAAATTAGTACTTAACGACGTTTCCTTCTTTTTCACCACCGTTAGCAAAAGCCACAGCTGCATCAAATGATTGATGAACCATCTCACGTACAGCATGGGTAGTATAGAAAGCAGTGTGAGGGGTAACGTATACGTTCTCACGGTTGATCAAATTTAGCAAACGAGCATCTGGGAATTCAGTGTCACGCCAATCGGCATTGAAAACACCAACTTCATTTTCATAGGTGTCAATAACAAAGCCGTACAACTTACCTGAATCTAACGCCGCAATCACTGCATCGGTGTCAACTAGCGCACCACGTGAGACGTTAACCAAAACGGCATCATCTTTCATGTGCGCAATCGCATCAGCATCAATCATATGATCGTTGGTACCAGGAATGTGTGGCACATGCAATGAAATGATGTCAGATTGTTCTAATAGTTCTTCTAGGGTATCCACATACACACCTGCAGCTTCTAGCTCAGGGTTACGGAATACGTCATATGCAATAACTTTAGCGCCAAATCCCTTCATGATGTTCATGAAGACACGTCCAATGTGGCCAGTTCCAACAACACCCACAACTTGATCACGGACCTCACGACGAATCGTTGGTTCCCAACGTAAATCATGTGATTGAATTTTGTTCTCCATCACCTTAGCTTGGCTTAGCAAAGCCGCCACTTGAATGGCTGCATGTTCAGCAATGGCATTTGGTGAATAAACGGGCACATTTGAAACATTGAAGTTAAATTCACGTGCAGCATCGAAGTCGATGTTGTCAGTTCCAACGTTACGCAATGACAAGTTTGTCACCCCGACCGCTGCCAAAGCGCTCAAAGTTTCACGCGTGTAATCAAGTTGTTGATAGACAACTGCGGCGTCTGCACCTGCAGCCAACTTAGCGGTCTCAGGATCTAAAAGTTCTTGTGTGTAACCTACCTCGATCTCGGGGTTAGTTCGCTCCCAAGCTTCAACGTATGGAATCTCATCATTACGAATACCGTAAGCAAAAATCTTCATGATTCGTTCTCCTAAAATTTTCTTTTTGTAACGTTTTTACAGATTTTATTATACTTCACATTTGTGAATTTGACAACAATGTTAACAAATTTTAAGTGTTTAATATCTACAAAAACGCTAAAACGTTTATTTAACAACCTTTTACACCTTGTGAATAATAGTAAAATAGACCCAAATTGGCCTTTGACAGTGATAATTTTTTTCATAATTTCACTGACTTTTTGTAAACTACACCCACATAATACTACATTAAATTGGCTTTTATCAACTAAGACGAAAAAACACCGATAAAAAAGCACATATACATCCTTTTTTATCGGTGAGATTTAAGTCAATTATTTAATTTTGATCATTAGATGAAGTCATGACCTTGTCAATCAACCCATACTCTAACGAATCCGTGGCTGATAACCACTTGTCTCGTTCAATATCGGCATTTACTTCTTCCAAAGGCTTACCAGTATTCTCGGCCAATACTTGGGCTAACTCTTGACGCGTCTTTTGGATTTGTTCATAGGCAATCCGCATCTCTGTTTCTTGACCTTGTGTGCCACCCATTGGTTGGTGAATCAAGAATTGTGAGTGTGGCAACATTGAACGCTTACCTTTGGCGCCTGATGAAGCCAAGATTGACGCCATTGAAGCCGCCAAACCAACTACAATCGTTTGCACGTCCGCATGAATAAAGTTCATCGTATCGTAGATTGACATACCTGCAATAACTTCACCACCTGGTGAATCAATGTACATATAGATGTCCTTATCTGGATCTTGGGCATCCAAAAACAACAACTGCGCCTTCACGGTAGCTGCCATAGCTGAGTCAATTGGCCCAGTCAACATAATGATACGGTCGATCAATAAACGTGAGTAGATGTCATATGAGCGCTCCCCACGGGCTGACTGCTCAATGACATATGGAATCGGATTCATTTTAGTTCCTCCTATAAATATCAGTGTATATATCATACCACTAACTGACTTGTGTTACATGTTTTTTGGTAGTTGACCACCATTGCGTAAATCATCGGCTAATTTTGAAATTTTGCGCAACCGATGATTCACACCTGATTTAGAAATTTCACCACTACGCACAAATTGTCCTAATTCTGATAGTGGTTCCGAACGATGCGTTAACCGGACTTCCGCGATTTCACGCAACTTTTCCGGTAACCGGTTTAAACCGACTTCCGCATCTAAAAATTCAATATCTTGAATCTGCTTTTGACTAGCAGTCACCGTTTTTTCGATATTAGCATTCTCTGCATTTACGAGGCGATTCACGGAATTACGCATATCACGCATCACCCGAATATCTTCAAACTTTAACATCGCTAGCGTGGCACCAATCAAATTCAGCATATCAACAATCTTTTCAGCTTCTTTTAAATAAACAATATAACCCGAACGACGTTCAACTAGCTTAGCGTTCAAGTCGAATTCGTTCATAAATTGTGCTAACTGCTGTACCTGTTCTTCATAGAGCGAATAGATTTCCAAATGGTATGCGCTCTTATCGGGATTATTTACTGACCCAGCTGCTAGAAAAGCGCCCCGTAAATAGGAACGTTTCATACCCTCGTTACGTAACCATTTTTCAGAAACTGTCTGTGACATTTCGAAATCTTCGAAGATATGAAGTTGATTTAATAATTCCTCAGCCCCTTGCATGACCCGAACAACATATAAATTATTCTTTTTTAACTTCATTTGACGCCGGACACTGATTTCGGCATGAACATCAAAAAACTGTTGCAATAAAGACAAAATTCGACGAGCAGTGGCTGCATTTTCGGTCTGCACATTCAGCGTCCAATGCATGTTACTGAGCCCTAACGCACCATTCATCCGTAATAAGGCGGATAATTCAGCCTTGGCGTTTTCTGGCTTGGTAATTTCAAGCATGGTTAATTCTTTTTTGACTTCACTGGCAAACGACATATGCACCCTCCTCTCATTAATTTTGTTTGGTGTCACTAGCGATTTGCATTAACAAATCGGCTAAAACATTAGCATCGTGAAACGCACCATCATCACGTAATTCCAACAAATCACCGGTGATCGGCACGGCCCCTTGTTCAATAATGGCGTCAGGATCGTGCCGGACTTGATGTGACAGTTCGTTCCAATGTTGCCAATCAATATATTCCTCAGGCACAATGCCACTATTCATAACGACCACGTCAACAATTTCCCCCTCAGCATGTTGGTTAATCACACGCAAATGATCACCATCGGAAAAATCATCTGTCTCACCTTTTTGCGTCATGATATTTGAAATGTAGACCACTTTAGCTCGTGTATTACGTAATGCAGACGCCACATTGGGCACGACAATGTTTGGCAAAATGCTTGTGTATAAACTACCCGGACCAAGCACAACCACATCTGCATCCAAAATGGCGTTAACTACTTCGCGACTAGCTTCTGGAGGCTGCTCCTGGCCGGCCGTCACCCACACACGCTCGATTTCTTTATGAATGGCCGTAATTTCAGCCTCACCCGTTAATTCTGTGCCATCGGTAAACTTAGCATGCAACTCTAGCGGCTCATTGACCACTGGATACACATGCCCATTCACTTTCAGAATCTTTGACAAGTATTCGATTGCTGGGAAAATATTACCTGTTTTTTCAGACATGGCGGCAATCACCAGATTCCCCAATGCGTGACCAGTCAAAAAATCGTCACCTTCTTTAAACCGGTATTGAAAAAAATCAATAAATTCCTGATCAACCGTTGAAAGGACCGACAAAACATTGCGAATATCACCAGGTGGCACCATCTTCAAATAATCACGCAATGTACCTGATGAACCCCCATCGTCAGCTACTGTAATAATCGCTGTGAGATCAACATGATACTGCTTTAGTCCGCGCAAAATAACAGGTTGCCCTGAACCGCCACCAATAACGACAATTTTACGGGGATCTTTTATTTCATAATTATAGGTCATACGCTCTGTCCGTTATCCTTCCGACGTTGCATATCCCGGTGATACTCATCTACTGGCCATGGTGTCGTTTTCAATTGCTCTACCAAACGATGCGTGAATGCCACCGAACGATGTTGACCACCCGTGCATCCAAAGGCAATGGTCAGTGAACTCTTCCCCTCAGCCTGGTATCGCGGTAAACTCCATTCAACCAAATCAGCAATTTTCGTATAGAATTGTTCGGCACCTTCTGAACGCCAAACAAACTCAGCTACTGGTTCATCCAGTCCCGTTAATTCACGCAGTGCGACGTCATAATAGGGATTCTGCAAAAAACGCACATCAAATACTAGATCGGCATCCAAAGGTAAGCCATATTTGAACCCAAAGCTCATGACATTGATCCTAAACAGGCTATCCTGGGCAGTCGTGCCACCATAATGCTCGATTAAATATTTTCTCAGCTCCCGTGGACCAAAGGAAGATGTCTCAATCACTTCATCCGCTTTATAAAGGACCTCAGACAGCAACTCACGTTCATTATGGATATCGTCCAGTGTCCCGTGCCCCCCAGATAACGGATGATGCCGCCGCGTTTCTTTATAACGTGCGACCAATTCTTCATCAGTTGCATCCAAAAAGATTAATGATAGCTTGTAACTACTATCATTCGCATCGCGCATGTCTTGGACCACTTTCGCCAAGTCAGCAAAAAATTGTTCTGAACGCAAATCAATCACAACCGCCGCACTCCGCGTTGGCTCTTGTTCTTGAAGCAAACTCCAATAGCTCGCTAACATTTCTGGTGGGAGGTTATCGGTTGTAAAGTAATTCAGATCCTCAAAAGCGCGCATCGCTACTGTCTTTCCAGCTCCTGACATGCCTGTCAAAACTACCAATTCAGATTTAGCCACTTCGCTACCTCTCTTTTATTTTCTGATTTCAATTATACCAGATGTCAACAACAAAACAGGCATGCCCCAACGGACCTGCCTGTTAATTAATTTTTATTTAATTAGAAGTAACGCGTTTCCGCAGCTCGCCAGGAAAATGACCCATCAGCTTCTAGGTAATCGCCCAACTCCTTGTAGTCAAAGAAATCAAATTCAGCAGTGCTATCATATCCTGAATAATCAACCGCTGCTAATCCAACATAAGCACCTGTGAAGAAGCCACCATATTCACGTACTACGTAATCATCTGACAAGACAGCTGCATCTAGCGTAATACCAGTTTCAATCCAATCACCATCGTCAAATGCATATAGATAAGTGTATGACTCTTTACGTACTTCAGTTTTGAAACGAACCCATTCAGTACCCACGGGAATTATAGGAGCATCGTCCTTAAAATATGAAGAGTACGAACCGTTGCGTAGTCCACCTTTGTTTTCACCGATCTCAATAACTGGCGCACCCTCGTCATTTTTTGTCACAAAAATCCATGACCAATGAGAATGATTATAATAGTTTGTCAGCCCAGCCATTGCTTGGTATGAGTAGGGATCAAACTTAACCTTGGTCTCGGCATCGAAGTAAAACGCTTGCCAACGACGAGCAATCAAAGATAGATCAAATGGATTGGCTAATGAACCTTGTCCAATCAACTTTAATGATCCGTTACCAGTTGTACCCATCTTTTCAGTGAATGGTACCCGAAGAGTATTCCAATTTAAATCCAACTTTTCTGATACGAAATCATCATGTTGTGAGTGATCGGCAGGCGCTTCAGTTTCAATAGCATCTTTAGGTGCATCTACAAACGTTTTGCCCCCATGGCCGCCCTCAACCCGTGGCCATCCTTGTTCATCCCAGTAAACCTTTTGGAGAGAAGTTTCACGTCCTAAAGTTGACCAACCACGCGGGTCAGTAGCCGACTCGTTATCATGGTTCCATGGCCGAGCAGTTAGTGAAGCATAATACCATTCACCACCAGGTGTATTCACTAAAGCACCATGACCCTGCTTTTGTAAGTATGAATTTGGTGTGTCAAAATTAGTGAGAAATGGTCCATCAGGTTCTACAACGAATGACTTGGCATCTAAACTCTTTGAACGTGCCACTACCTCTTGGTGAGTGAAGATAGTACCACCTTCAGCGGCAAATAAGAAATATTCACCATTAAGTTTGTATAAATGCGGACCTTCGACTAATTTTACAGCAGTACCCTCAAAAATTGTACGCGCCGTCGCTGGTTTCAACTTCATCGTCTCAACATCAAATTCAGTTAAAGTGATGCCATCAAATGGGTGATGGTATTCACGATGGTCCCAAGTTTGTTGCACTAGGTATTTACGACCATCCTCATCATGAAACATTGATGCATCAAATCCGACACCATTAACAAGCGTTGGTGCTGACCAAGGCCCTTCGATCTGCTCAGCCGTTGTCAAATAGTTTTTCATATCCTTAAATGCGCCATCAGTAATCTTGACATCAGTGTAAATCAACCAGAATTTACCATCGGCATATGATAGATCTGGGGCCCAAATACCTCCTGATGATGGGTTGCCTTTCATGTCCACCAATTTAACAGTGTCCAACACATTAGTGACTAAATTCCAGTGAACTAAATCCTGCGAGGCGTGAATACGCACCCCAGGAAACCATTCAAAAGTTGATGTTGCAATATAATACGTATCTTCAACACGAATAATTGACGGATCTGAGTTAAATCCAGGTAAAATTGGGTTTTTAATTTGCATGTTTGTGCTCCTTTTAATTAATGAATTCAAACCATGAGTGAAATCGCTTTCATTGCACAATATCATTATAAAACGGTTGGTTTATTAAATCAACCAACTTAATGACGTTTGTTTTTTTTAAACAAATGTTTCTTTTTTCACAATTAGAGCCATCAAAAAAACAGCTCAAAATGAGCTGTTTTATCATGCCTAATGGCGTAATTCTGGTTTTTTTGATTCTCGATAGAGGCCAAAGGCAGTCCATAAAGCGATCAAAACAATAAAGTAACTTAGTACAGTGATATTGATGCCGGTGACAAATTTAGCCGCGATGATGACCCCAATAACACCACCCACCACCAAACCGGGTAAGCCACGCCATTCAACGCGACCAGTACGCACAAAATTCAGAGTTGCCGTGAACATAATCATTGCTGCATCCATCATCATAACCGGGAAGGCAATCAATGGGTTGACGCCAACCAATGAAAAGAAAATTAATTCTGGCGTATAGTTACCCAAACCAATTGTCATCAAAACACCCAGACCAAAGTTGACCACTAACCCAAGAACTAGCAACCACCCATGCAAACCATGCACAGCCATTGAATCCGTTTGTCCCGGATTGGCTAATAGTTTAATCAACATAAAGAGGGCTGCAATCGTTAATGCAATCGATAAAGCGTGTTGAATTTTACGGGTTGGCCAATTAGCTGTAAGACGTGTCCCAATCGTTGCACCCGTAACCGCTGCTAGCGTCATCGGAATCAAGGTCATTAATTCAATCTTCACTGATGTTAAGAAGAAAAGGGCCTCAACGAATACCGGAATCGCATGGGCCGCGTTCATTGTTCCTGGTAATTTACGATCATCATCCATATAGTTAGTTAGTTTAAACAATGTCGTTGTGGTCGCAAAACTACCAATACCAATCGTATCACCAAAGTCAGTCACTAACCCGATGAAGAAACCCTTACCAAAACTCTTAGTTAAGCCTACTTGTTGCTTCTTCATATTTCGCAAATATACTACCACTAAACTCAGCAGAGCCACAACCAATAACACTTGTAACCCGACTAAGACTTGCATCTCAATATTCATCGCTGCTTCTGTCATATAAATTTTCTCATCTCTCAAAATTCAATAAATTCTATTTTAGCATCTCACTCTTCACATTTCGACAACTAAAGTAAAAAGACCACCTCAACATGAGATGACCAGTTTCACTTTAGACCTGCACTAGTTCATTATAGACGGCTTCGTCCAACACAACATCGATTTCACCGATGTATTCTACTGGAGCTTCCTTGATGAAAGTGTGTTTAAATACATACAACCCATCGGTCTCATCTGGTGTGTCGATACCACCCATGTCATACCTTGCAACACCTGCATCCAGCGCCCATTGAATCATGGCCGTTTGGACCGCATATGGTGCATAAAAGATATTACCATCTTCCGAACCGGCATACATATACCAGATTTTGTCACCATACTTAAAGCCAATCCCAGTTGACAATACTTGCTGATCTTTCTTGGCAATAAATACTCGTAAAATGTCTCCATCTGTGCCGAAAGCGTCTAGCATACGTTCAAAATAGGTCATCGGCCGATATGAGATGCCGTGGCGATCAGCCATATCAGCATACGTCTTAAAGAAAACTGCGATCGCTTCCTGGTCAGCAGCCCAATCTACTTCAACACCATCCCGCAACGGACGCTTTAATTTCGATTTAGTTTTTGAAGGATACAAATCAAAGGTTTCTTTTGCATCGGGCTTAGCTGTCAAATCTAATACCATGTTCAAACGTGGTTGAATTGTTGCATGCATCCCCCCCGCCAGATTGCGATTACGAGTGACATAACCGCGCGCTTGTAATTCAGTATCTAATGCATCAGAATAAGCAATTTCCGGGTCCATCCGCAACAAATAAACATTGTCATCTGCCAATGCGGTTTTGGCCTCAGCAACTAGTGCATCAAACAAATTCAAATCATGCATATCCATCACCGGACCTTTCGATGCATACGCAAACTTTTTACCACTAGCCGTCTCGGTTAGTAACATGGAGAGGGTGGCCTGAATATTTCCCTGATCATCTTCAAGATAAACATACTTGGGCACCCAATTATTCTTCACCATTGCCCAACCGAGATCTTGTGTGACTTGCCCAAATTTCGAAGAACGGACAAACGTTTGATAACGCGCAACTGTCTGTTCATCATGTAAATCTAAAACTGGCATAATTATCGTATCTTCCTCATATTCATAATCCTAATCCGTAGAAAATAATAGCATTTTTATCACATAAAAAAAACGTTCTGCCATTAGTCAGAACGTTTCCTTAAATTATTAGCAGCCCCTCATTATGCAACTATTCTGGATTTTGTTCGGCTAATTTCCATTGCAAGTATGCATTGATAAAGCCATCTAAATCGCCATCCATAACTGCTTGTGGGTTACCAGATTCAAAGTTAGTCCGGTGATCCTTGACCATTCGGTAGGGATGGAACACGTACGACCGAATTTGGGAACCCCAGCCATTTTCCAGTTGATCACCAGAAATCTTGGCGCGCTCAGCTTCCTTCTTGTCCATTTCCAACTGATACAGCTTGGCTTTCAACATTCCGTAGGCCGTATCCTTATTTTGGAATTGTGAACGTTGCTGTTGCGATGCGACAACGATACCCGTAGGAAGATGTGTCAATCGAACGGCCGAAGAGGTCTTATTGATATGCTGCCCACCGGCTCCTGAGGCGCGATAAACGTCCATTTTAACATCGGCTGGGTTGATATCAACCTCAACTGAATCATCCAATTCAGGCATCACATCGATTGAAACAAAGGAGGTATGGCGCCGGCCAGCTGAATCGAATGGTGAAATACGGACAAACCGATGTACCCCACGCTCTGAGCGCAAGTAACCATAAACATTGTGACCGCTAATCCTCAATGTTGCTGAATCCAAACCCGCAACATCCCCTGGGTGGTAATCCATTAGCTCAACCTTAAAGCCATGTTGTTCCGCCCAACGAGTGTACATTCGACGTAAGTTTTCACCCCAGTCAGCCGACTCGGTACCACCAGAACCCGGGTGGATTTCTAAGATCGCGTTGTTTTTGTCGTATGGTTCGTTAAGAAGTTGCGCCAAGCGATAACTTTCCAGGTCTTTTTCTAATTTATCTAAATCAGACTCAAGTTCCAGCATCATCTCTGCGTCTTCCATTTCAGCAAGTAATTCGATGGCCGTTTCCACTGACTCGACGCCATTCGTCAAGTTCAGATAGTCATCGCGCCGATTTTTGAGATCATTATTCGCATCAATAACTTTTTGCGCCGCCACATGGTCATCCCAAAAATTAGGATGTGCCATTTCATCTTCATTGGCCGCGATTTGATCCGTGAGTGCGTCCAAATCCAAGGATTCACCTAGATGTTCAACTTCTTCTTTTGCTTCGCCCAGACGACGACGTGCTTCTGCTAATTCCATTTGCCGACCTTTCTATTAATCATCTACATAGAAAAAGAAAGCCGAAAAATCGACTTTCTCCAATTTTAAGTGGTTAGTTACGCAGGTTTTGACGAATTTCTGACTTCATGAACAAACGGGTGGCATCATATTCGATCCCCGCAATCATTTCGTCAAACATCCGGAACCCTTCATTTTGATATTCAATCAAGGGATTTAATTGACCATAGCCACGTAGTTGAATCGCATCACGCAATTGGTTCATCGCTTCCATATGATCCGTCCAATGTGAATCAACCACCCGTAAGATCACAACCCGGGTGAATTGCAAAAGTTGTTGCTTATCAGTTAAAGCAGCCACTTTTTCGTCATAAACAGCCTTCGCACGATCATGTAGGTATGCCTTGATTTGATCAATTGACTTGCCTTGCAGATTTTCACGTGAGATGGATGTTTCCGGAACAATCGTGGCGCCCGCAAAATCGACAACCGCCTTTAAATCCCATTCCTTCTCACTACCATTGACATGGGCATCAACCACCCGGTCAATCGTTCGGTAAACCATTGGCAAGATCACATCTTCTAAGGAATCCTCAGCATCAATGACGGTGTTCCGATCACGATAAAAGACTTCACGTTGTTGCGACATCACATCATCATATTGCAACACATTCTTACGAGAATCGTAGTTATTTCCTTCAACCCGCTTTTGGGCTGACTCAACTGAACGAGTGATGAGACGATTCTTGATAACCGCATCCTCTTCTGCTAGATTCATGCGTTCCATGAGCAACTTAATCCGCTCACCACCGAAACGAATCATCAAATCATCTTCAAGTGACAGGAAGAATTGTGAAAATCCTTTATCACCTTGACGACCAGCACGACCTCGTAATTGATTATCGATACGCCGTGATTCATGACGTTCAGTACCGATAACGGCCAGGCCACCTAGTTCTGCAACACCCGGTCCCAGTTTGATGTCCGTGCCTCGACCAGCCATGTTCGTGGCGATTGTCACAGCACCGCGTTGACCAGCGTTAGCAATAATTTCAGCTTCCCGGGCGTGGTTTTTAGCATTCAACACATTATGTGGAATCCCAACACGATCTAATAATTGCGCTAACAATTCTGACGTCTCAACCGCGACCGTACCAATCAAAATGGGTTGCCCCTTGGCATTTAAGTCTTGTACCATTTCAACGACAGCGCGGAATTTTGAGCGCAACGTTGGGTATAACAAATCTGGTGCGTCAAACCGCTGAACAGGCCGGTTCGTTGGTAATGTGATGATTTCCATATTATAGATTTCACGGAATTCTTCCGCTTCAGTCTTGGCAGTACCTGTCATGCCGGATAACTTGCGATAGCGCCGGAATAGGTTTTGATACGTAATTGAGGCCATCGCCCGATTATCTTCTTGGATTTGGACTTGCTCTTTGGCTTCCAAAGCTTGGTGCAGACCGTCAGAGAAACGACGACCTTCTTGAATACGTCCTGAGAACGCATCCACTAAGACAACTTCACCATCCCGAACAACGTAATCTTTATTGTTATGCATGGTGTAATTAGCACGCAAAGCATGATCAATATGATGTGTCAAAGCGGTGTTTTGCGACCCATATAGGTTTGCCAAATTGAAATACTTTTCAGCCTTGGCAATCCCTTCATCGGTCATCATGACCGTCTTTGATTCTTCATCAACGTTAAAGTCCGTTTCAGCAACCAATGATTTTGCAAAACGATCAGCCCGAATATAGAGTTGCGTACTCTCTTGCGCCGGTGCGCCAGAAATAATCAACGGCGTACGCGCCTCGTCAATCAAAATTGAGTCGGTTTCGTCCACCAAAGCATAGTTTAGGGGACGTTGAACACGGTCTTCCTTACGGGCAACCATGTTATCACGTAAGTAATCAAAGCCAATTTCAGAGTTGGTTGAGTAGGTGATATCTGCCAAATAGGCTTCACGCTTCTCTTCAGGTGATTTCTCAGAGGTGTTAATACCAACTGTCAATCCAAGCCAGTTGTATAACTCACCCATTTCAGTTCCGTCACGCTGGGTCAAATATTCATTGACCGTCACAACGTGGACGCCTTCAGCAGGCAAAGCATTTAAGTAAACGGCCATTGTAGCCGTTAACGTCTTACCTTCACCAGTCTTCATTTCGGCGATATTACCACCGTGTAACACGGCTGAACCCATAATTTGCACGTGGAATGGGTATAACCCTAAGACACGCTTGGCTGCTTCACGCACGACCGCAAAAGCTTCTGGTAAAATGTCATCCAACGTCTTACCTTGGGCCAACAGTTCACGGAAGTAGGGGGTTTTAGCTTGCAATTCTGTATCTGACAGAGCCGCCATGTCATCCGCGTATGTTTCTACTTTGTTTGCTAGTTGATTCAGCTGACGTAGTGTACCACGATCACTTTCAATTATTTTCCGTAATGGATTATTAGCCATATTATTTTTTCAATCCTCTTAACCATCAAGTCATGCACCGACAATTCGGCCATGCTACCTCATACCAGTTTAACATAAAATTACCCGACTAAGATAGCATTTCAGATAGTTGATTAGTGCGATTCCCATTAATCCAAACCCATTAATTTAGGATTATTTCAAACGCGCTGGGCGCCGATTTGCGCGAATTAATTTTCTCAGGACCGTCGAATCCTACTTGCTTATGGCGACACGACGCTGATTTCACAAATGTTGTTGACCAACGTCTTGTTCACTAACCTACTAATGCCAATTGAAGTAATGAATTTGTTATAATTTTTGCGTATAATAGGCCCTAGAATATCCATCTTAGGAGCGCTTATGACAGCTGAATTAAACTCAGAAATATTGCACGAAGTTTTTCAAAAACGTGCTGTGAATACCCATAAAGGCGACTATGGTCGCGTATTACTCATTGGTGGTAACAAATATCTTGGTGGTGCCATCTTAATGGCTGCATCCGCCTCGGTTGATTCCGGGGCCGGTCTCACAACTGTTGCCACTGACGCGACAAATATTGGCCCCTTACACGCCCGCACACCTGAAGCGATGGCCATCGATTGGGCTGACACGGTGGCGCTTGCGGAGCAACTTGAAAAAAGTGACGTGATTCTAGTTGGCCCAGGCATGGGAACCGACGAATTCGCCGTCCAGTTACTCAAGACTGTCCTGTTTGGTGTCACTGCTAAACAGATTTTAGTAGTTGATGGCTCAGCGATTACGATGATGGCTGAACATAATCTCTCATTCCCGCTCAATACATTTACGATTGCCACCCCACACCAAGGTGAATGGGAGCGACTTTCAAATGTGATGATTAAATATCAAGAAGATATTCCGGAAATGACCGAATTACAACGACAAAATCTCAATATCGACGTTTTGGTGCTCAAGAAATATCACACGCAAGTCATTAGTAATGATCGGCACGTTGAGTTACGCATCGGTGGTCCCTTCCAGGCCACAGGCGGCATGGGGGATACACTAGCGGGGATGATAGCTGGCTTCGTTGGCCAGTTTCCAGAGCCACGGCGCGCGACCGAAGCGGCCGTTTATGCGCATAGTGCCATTGCTGAACAACTAGCTGGTCACAATTGGGTGGTTAAGCCCTCATTTGTCTCTTCCTTCATTCCAAATTTCATCGCCTCAATTCAGACGAACTTATAGTATTTAATGACGCATAATTAATTTTAACGGCAAAAAAGGGCCTTCAACCGAAGGCCCTTTTTATGTTAAAAAAATTCAGGTTCAACATGTGCCAGCTGAGCTGCCCAATCGACTTCAGGATATTTGCGTGTCAAGATAACCTGTAACACGCGTAACGCCAAGTTACCATTACGAGTGAAGATTGGGCCATGGAAATAGGTACCATAGACATTTTTGTAAATTAGCCCTTCACTCCCATCTTCACCGTTATTACCGTTTCCTTGCAAAATATCGCCTAAAGGACGTTCATCTGCACCTAGGAAAGTACGTCCTTGATGATTTTCAAACCCGCGATATTCTTGACCGGTTTCCTTATTCTTAACCAAGACGTTCCCGATAAACCGGCTATTTTGCTGATTCAACGTGTAATGATCCATCGCTGCAATACCTTCAATGCGGGTACCATCAGCTAATAAAAAGTATTGGCCGAGTAATTGGAAGCCCCCGCAAACGCCTAACAAAGGCCCGTCATTTTCAATATACCGTTTGATCGCCACAGCCTTATTTGGTAAATCACGTGCAACCACTTCTTCTTCATAATCTTGGCCACCACCAAAGAGCACAAAATCGTATTGGGTCTCATCGAAAGCATCCCCCAACGACACTGATGACACTTCGACGTCCACGCCAATTTGTTGCGCATAGTATCGCAAGGCAACAATATTGCCGTAATCACCATAGGTATTCATCAAATCAGCGTACAAATGTGCAGCATGAATAACATATTCTGCCATAACTACTCTCCCATTCCACCCTTAATAAAGCCTTGCGCTGCTAATTCTTCACGCAATTGCAACATCGCTGTATAAGTTGCGGCGATATAGACCCGCTTGGTGGGTAGCTCGTCAATTGCTTTGATAACGTCTTTAATCTCAGGATAAGTTGGATGATCACCAAATCCCGCCATCTTCAGTCGCACGTACAGATCTTTATACCGTTCGCCACCGGTTGCTACCGCTTGGACACCCATTGTTTTCAAGGATTCAAAATCAGCATCCCAAATCCAGCTTGTATCAATACCATCTGCGTAATTAGCATTCAGCAACGCAATCAACGAGAATGGCTCTGAGTCCGTCTTCATCATATCTAAGACTTGGTTGGCACCAACTGGATTTTTAATCAAGACAATGGTGACTTCCTTGTCGTGCACTTGTAAAGCTTCTTGGCGACCAAAAATTTGGGCGTTTGACTCAAAGGCATGTTTAATTTGATCCGTATTCACACCAAGCCAGCGACCTACTGCATAAGCAGCCAGCGCATTATAAACATTGTAAAGACCACCCACTTCAATTTGCATGGGTGTGCCATCAATATCAACATTCGAGTGACGTGGCGTCAGCTCATTGATTTTGGTGACCGCATAGTCCAAAGCGGGGCGTTTGAATTCAGTTGAGTGCGAGAAATAATATCCTTGGTTAGCATATGTGCGGAAGTGATACGACAAAACAGTATCATCATCTGGTGATAATACCCCATCAGTGTTATGCGGCGCACGTTCATCGCCTACAGCTGGCAAATGATTAAACCCATAATAGATCTTAGGGTTTGGCAAATTACCCCGCATAAAAATTGGTGAATCAGCGTTAGCAATCACCATTGCCTCTGGAAATAATCGAATACCCTTTAAGATTTTCTCGTACGTTGTATAGATTTCACCATAGCGATCCATCTGATCACGGAAGATGTTAGTCAATACAAACGCCTTGGGCTTTAATTGTCGCGCCACCTCTTCAATATTGGCCTCATCAACCTCAAGAATTGCCAAGGGCTTTTGCCGTGCGTCACGTACCTTAGCTGTTAGCATGGTACCTGCGATTCCTTGCATCATATTTGAACCAGATGGGTTCGTGATAACATCAGAATACTTTTCACGCAAGACGCGTGTAGTCAAAGCTGTTGTCAACGTCTTACCGTTGGTTCCTGTGATTAAAACAACGTCATATTCGTCTGCCACCGACGTTAGAATCGTTGGATCAATCTTCGTGGCTAACTTACCAGGTAAAGATGTACCACCTCGATGTAGCACGTCATGTAATCCCCAATACGTCGCTTTACCAACAGTTTTCGCTACCGTACTCTTAAAGCTCATCCTGTCCTCCTTCATAAACTACCGTGCACTGTCGGTAATTTCAATTAACTGTTTTCTATTCTACCATTGTTCCATAAAATAAAACTACTTAACCGTCACGAGGCTAAGTAGTTCTCAACTTATAAAATAGATTAACGCGATAGGAATCCTGGCGTGGATGAAATCATGGTTAATTGACCATCGAATGCCCATTCTTCGACATTTGCCGGCAGGATCAAGCTTTGTCCTTTTTGCACATCATAATCGTGACCATCGACTGTCAAGACGCCACTACCATCGACCACCGTGACCTGAGTATATGGGGCTTGTTTGGTAAAGTAGGCTGGTCCCGTCACTGTGACACGGTAAACATTGAAGTAGGGTGCCTCAACCAATGTCGTCTTTTCAGAGTTACCAAAATTAATGGTGCTTGGCTCCGGCTGTTCGGGTTCAAAGGGCACCCTGGTGACCGCCTTAGCATCTGCCAAATGTAATGCGCGCTTTTGACCTGTTTCATGATCCACCCGATCAAAATCGTAGACCCGATAGGTTAAATCTGAGGATTGTTGCGTTTCCAACGCTAGCACCCCTGCCCCCAACGCATGCAACGTTCCAGCTGGTACATAAAAGAAAGCGCCAGGCTTTACTGGCACCGTGCGCAATAATTCGCCCCAGGCTTGTTGATCAATCATTTCATCAAAAGCCGCATGGGTCATCGCGTTATGGCCAAAATAAATTTTAGCATCCGGTTTTGCATCTAAGATGTACCACGATTCGGTTTTACCCAGCTCGCCAGGTTGGTGGGCATTGGCATAGGTGTCGTCCGGATGTACCTGCACTGACAAATCTTGATGGGCATCTAGAATTTTAACCAACAATGGATACTGGCGGGTGGTGTCATGATTTTCAAATAACTGTGGCTGCGTGGTCCACACCTCGGCCAGCGTTTGTCCGGCAAACTGACCACCAACAACCGCCGTCACGCCATGAGGATGACCCGATACCACCCAAGCCTCCCCAGTAGTTTCTGATGGAATATCGTATCCAAAGTCCTCGCGTAATGCGACTCCACCCCACATCTTCTCATGCAAGACTGGCGTTAAAAATAACGGCTCTGACATCAAACTACCCCCTAGGTCTAAATCAACATATCAATTTTTCATACCCTTCTATTATAACAAAGAAACCGCTTACAATCTGTATTTTAAAAAATTATCTCGTCGCAACAAAAAAGCGTGTACATGTTGTGTACACACTCGCTTGCATTTATTATAAAACATCTATCGCGACGTACGTGCTGGTCAACCAACCAGCATGCGCGACATGATACCATCGAATGCCACTAGGATCAGTCACAACCTCTTTAATCTGCACCTTGGCACCGTGCGCCAGGGTACCAACTTCATGACCATATGGTTGTGAATAAATCGTCACCGATTCGCCAGCTACAAAATCAATCGTCGCCGCCGCATCAAAAGGCATCGGTGTCCAGTCGAATGCCTTCACTTCAGGAACATCAATCGCTGGTTGACTTGACCCGTCTATGACTATCATCTTCTTACGATCATACAAGACCCATCGGCCGTCAACTAGCTCATGCCAAAACAAACCTTTATTGGTCACCATGCGCGAAATGATTTGCCATTCACTGGCTGCTTTTAAGCCTTCAACTTCTGGTATCGTGCTAAGGTCCGGTTGCTTATATGTGTCCGCATCAGCCTTTAATTTGAGCCATTTATCTGTCAATTCTTCAACTTGGGCAACACTAGCATCCCGATAATAGAAAGTTACTGTGTGTAAATTTTCATCAAACGTGCCCTCAAGATCACCATCGATATCGGCCACAATATAGCCTTCGATAGTCGCTGGTTGCACTTTAAAAGATGCTCCTAGTACCCCATTAATCAGCTTGACTGGTTGGAGCGTCTTATTTGTATCCTTTTCTTTCATGTATACAAAAATCGGCATACCTTGTAATTCAAAATCAGCCATATGAGCGACTCCTTTGAGCATTAATTTTTATTGTCTTAAGTAATAGTGTACCAACATTTGATCAAAAAGAGGCCTTGTTGCATTCGGTCTTTGGACTGTTTTAACATTTACCTCAAGATTATGCACCCTGTTGCAATAATTTCCAAAAAATTGTTGACATCATGTAAAAATGTCGATATGATAATAAACGTGTTGAAAGCACTAATTTGTTTCTAATAAACTTATTTGGTATTTTCAGCTCAAAAATTTTTGCTCAGTAGTTCAGCGGTAGAATCGCGCACTGTTAATGCGTTGGTCACTGGTTCGAATCCAGTCTGAGCAGTTTCATGATATTGCATCATGTTTAATTTAATTTTTGCTCAGTAGTTCAGCGGTAGAATCGCGCACTGTTAATGCGTTGGTCACTGGTTCGAATCCAGTCTGAGCAGTTCCATGGTATTGCACCATGTTTAATTTAATTTTTGCTCAGTAGTTCAGCGGTAGAATCGCGCACTGTTAATGCGTTGGTCACTGGTTCGAATCCAGTCTGAGCAGCTAAATAAAAGACTTCCGTAAGCAATTACGGAAGTCTTTTATTTTATTCAAATTGTGCATCATAGAGTGTCTTATAAACACCAGCTTGCGCGATTAACTCATCATGAGTGCCTCGTTCTACCACACTACCTTGATCAATCACGACAATTTGTTCCGCATTGTGCACTGTTGATAATCGATGCGCAATGACAATTGCGGTTTTATGGCGCATGAGTTCATTCAAGGCATGTTGAATGGCTCTTTCAGACTCATTATCAAGCGCCGCCGTAGCTTCATCTAGTATCACGATTGGGGCATCCTTCAAAAACGCCCGCGCGATACTTAGGCGTTGTTTTTGCCCACCGGAGAGTTTCACGCCGCGTTCACCAACCTGTGTTGCCATCTGATTAGGTAAGCCCCTAATGAATTCTGAAATATTCGCCTGTTCTGCGGCATTCCAGATTGCGGCCTCAGTAGCACCTGGTGTGCCATATGCAATATTTTCGCTAATGGTGCCATCGATAATTGTGACTTCCTGACTCACAAACGAAATATGCTGCCGTAAACTTTTCATGCTGATGTGCTCAATCGCGACATCATCAAACATAATTTTGCCACCACTACGTTCATAAAGACGGGTCAGTAGGCGGACCAAGGTTGATTTGCCAGCGCCAGAACGTCCCACGAGCGCAGTTGTTTGGCCAATTGGAATCATCATGTTGATATTCTCCAAAGCGTCAACATTCCCCATATCGTAATGGAAGGTCACGTCCGTCAATTGGATACCCCGACGCAGCGGGCTCGGAAAGGCGACCGGATGCGGTGCATCAATAATGGTTGGTTCATAAGCCATGATTTCTTTAATCCGGTCATAAGATACCTGCGCCGTTTGGAAAACATTCAATAACCGCGAAAATGACCTGATGGGGTCTTGCAATAGTGTCAAGTAACTTAAATATGCCACTAAATCGCCCACCGTCATCCGTTGTTGTATGACAAAATAGCCACCAACCCCCAATGCAATGGCCACACCGATGGTATTAACCAGTGTGACTAATGGATTAAAGATAGCTTGCAAACGGGTTGCTTCCAATTGATAACGATTACTCTCGGCCACAATCGCCTCAAAATTAGCCGTTTCCTGTTGCTCAGTCGTGAAACTTTTTATTAATTCGATTTCCGTTAAGGTGGCTTGTAATTGATTTGAAATCCGCGAACTTGTCGCGCGTAGTTTGCTAAAGGCTTCCCGAATACGTGAACGGAAAAAACGAATAATCACAAACAATACTGGAAAAGTCAAACTGATTGCGAGGGCTAATTCCCAGTTTTGCGCATACAAAAATCCTAGCACCGCAATAAAGGTAAAGAGATTTCCAACAATGCCAAACGTATCCGAACTAATCAAGTTCTGTAAACTATTAATGTCGCCCGTTAACCGCACCATCAGATCACCAGTTTTGGCGTTTTGAAAGTAAGCATAATCTTGCTGCAAGATCCGATAATAGGTTTGCAAGCGTATCTCAGTAATAGACTCTTGCGACAACCGTTGCATGAGATAGGTTGAGACAAAATTCACGACCCCTAAGGCAATGGTGGTGACAATTAACCATACAACTTGGCTGATCAGTTCATTGACCGACCGTTGCCCGATGGCCTGGTCAATAATATTCTTGGTAAATTGTGGAATGATAAAATTTAAACCCGCAACCATCAATAAAAGCAATACATTCAAGATCAGCAGGTAACGTCGTTTTAAGACACTACTAAACACAAACCGTAGCATTTCCATTAACGTCGTATCTGAATTTTTCAACGCAGCTTTGATTTCTGACGGGCTCAACCATCGTGAACCTCGTTGCATAAAACCCCTCCTGTACTATTTTTCATATGTGTTAATATCTCACGCTATGGCCATTTATGCAAAAGAAAAATTGCATCTGCGATCAGATGCAATTTCTGGGTAATCTCACTAATATTTTACAATCTGTTATCGATTGCATCATCAACACAGCATCCAAAATTACTGAATGTACTTTTCAAAGCGAGCTAATTGAGGCGCCGTTAAGGTCACGGATAGCAGAGTGCCTTCTTCAGTGTAGTCGGTGGCATTGATAATTGCTGAATCATTCAATTCTGAGATCAAGGCACCTTCACTGAATGGTACTAATAGCTCGACCGTCGCAAAGTCTGACAAGATATGGCGACGAATGGTTTCAACTAGCAAATCCAAGGAAGTATCCTCAACCGCTGCCAAGGTGACGGTATCTCCATCACGATCCGGGTAAATAGTTTCGGGCCTTAGATCAGCTTTATTAAAGACCGTAATCATAGGAATATCGGTCACGCCGATTTCTTTCAACGTTTGTGCCGTTGTTGCCATCATTTCACGGTAATGGTCGTCTGCATAATCAACAACCTGTACTAACAAGTCTGCTTGAGCTGCTTCAGCTAAAGTTGCGCGGAAAGCAGCCACTAACCCGTGGGGTAGGTTTGAAACAAAGCCGACTGTATCTGATAGCAAAAAACTTTGATTGTCTGGTAAGTTCAACTTACGGACAGATGTTTCAAGCGTGGCAAACAGCATATCAGCTTGAAAAACAGTCTTCTCTTTATTTTCACCAAAACGACGTACCAACCCATTCATAATGGTCGATTTACCAGCGTTTGTGTACCCAACCAACGCCACATTTTTGATGTTTTGTTTGTCACGGCGTGCGCGCCGTGTTTGATCGTCTGCCTCAATTTCCTCAATTTCCTGACGAAGCAGTGAAATTTGATGTTCAATATGCCGACGATTCATCTCAAGCTTGGTTTCACCCGCACCACGGCTGGTGAAGCTACCACCGCCACCACCAGTTTGTTGATCTAAGCGAATATTCATCGAGGTACGTAGGCGTGGCAATTGATACTGTAATTGCGCAATTGCCACTTGCGCTTTCGCCAAACGGGTTTTAGCACGCGACGCAAAGATATCCAAAATCAAAGCCGTTCGATCCATGACTTTAGCGCCAGTTTGTTGTTCTAAGTTACGAATTTGTGAAGGTGAAAGTTCGTCATTTGCGACTACCATTTCAACGCCATGGTACTCCAAGGCTTCCTTTAATTCTTCAACCTTACCCTTGCCAAAATAGGTTGCTGAATTTGGTCGATTCAACTTCTGCGTAATCATGGCCACAATTTCTAAATGATTGGCTGTGGCTAAATTGGTTAATTCTGTCATCTGGTAGCCAAATTGTGGATCGTTCTTGTCTAATCCGACTAATAAAACCTTAGTAATCGGTACTAATTCATTTTCATACATATAATTTACCAAACTGTTGTTGTGTCATTATAATGTTTCAGCTCCAGGTCAGTATCTGATACTTCCCAAACGGAAACCGAACCATTATCAGGGCGTGTTTCTGCAATTTCATGTGAAGCAAAGCGATCCGTTAAATTGCGAATCAAAGTCCCATGAGCGACCACCAAAATGGTCTGCCCATCAGTCACTGTTTCACGCAAGACATTTAAGCCATGATCGAGACGCTCCCAGAATTCCGCAGCATTTTCAGCATCGTGGGTGGGATCGCCTAATTTAATGGCATCCATCACTTCATCCTGCGAGAGTTCACTCATCAACTGGCTATAAGTCGCGATATCATCCCGTCCAATCGCTGCACCAACGTGCCGGGATGTACGTGATGATGACAATCCTTCAAATGACCCAAAGAATTCCTCACGAAATTGTGCCATCTGAATTGGTGTTAAACTAGCATATTGATGCTGGTTCTTAGCTAAGATGTATTCAGCCGTGTGAACTGCTCGTGACAAATCTGAAGAATAAGCTGCATCGAACTTAACATTTGCCAACCGTTCGCCAGCAGCATACCCATCCTCAATCCCCTTATTGGTCAGGGGAGCATCGGCCCAGCCTTGCATGCGCTCATACTTATTAAAAATTGTTTGTCCATGGCGTACCAAATACATTTTGAATGTCATCTTAATGCCCTCCACATTCATCCTTCTACATTGATACTACCAGTATAACATTGTAGACAATAAAACCACGAGTACGTTGACCCGTGGTTAACTTTAGTTAGGCTTTGATACACCCTAACTAGGGGAGCGCTACTCCGCTACCCTATATTCAATTGTGATTGAGATTTCTTGGAGGTCTGATCTGCAGCTTCAGACGCCTGTCACCAATCTATCCCACTCCGATCTTCATCCTAATGTATTCCCTTAACCGTGTTATCCGTGCAAAACGCGGACCATGCCAGGACAGTTTATCTACACTGCTATTCAACTTACATCACTTACAGACACCCTGTTAATTATTACATCAACGCTTAACACCCTGATTCACATCAGTGCTGGTGAAGGTAGTTTGACTATCAATAACATGAGATAATACTGGTTGCTAATAACGTAAGATGTGTCAATTCATGACTTGTGTGTTTATCTTTTATCTGTGATACAATCTTAGCTCTTACGTCACTACTGCGACACGCCTACACGCTCATCGGTATACATCATTTTGAATTCGGTTAGATTTTGCCATTTTTCCAAATTCCATGCCACCTTTCGCGTTATTTAATTGCATACCTTTTTGGTACACTCTTATAATATCACCTAAAGTAAGCGCTTACAAGTGGAAAAATAGTTTTATTTTATTTTGACTGGCCCTCCCTGACCATGAAAGCCAATTAATCACAAAAAAGACAGCAACCATTCAGTTGCTGTCTGCCATAAATATTAGTCTTGATTATCTTTAATAACGAATGAACGGCGTGCACGAGGTGCACCACTCTTACCACGTTGTGAACGATCACCAGAACCAGTACGAGCGCCACGGTCAAATGACTTACGACGACGATCACCACTACGGTCGTTATCACGGTCACCTTCACGACGGCCACGGAAGCCACCGCCACCGTTTCCGCTACGACGGCTGCCACCACCATTACGTGAACCACCGCCACCGCCGAATGAACGCTTGCGAGGCAATGGACGCTCACGTGACAATTCGAAATCAGCATCCATTTCAGATACATTAGCAATGGCACCCAACAAAGCTGCAGCCAAAGTCTTAGCATCATACTTTGCTACCAATTCATCAGCAGCATCTGTGACAGAAGCTGCATCTGTCTTAGCAACTACGGCGTCAGCATCAGCAATTGCATTCTTCATACGAGCTGCAGTTGCTTCTTCACGAGTGTATGGCTTCAAAGCCAACATACGCTTTTTCGTCAACTTCTCGATATCCTTCAAGTAATCCATCTCATATGAAGTGATGAAAGTTACTGAAGTTCCATGGGCCCCGGCACGACCAGTACGGCCGATACGGTGAACATATGATTCAGGATCCTGTGGAATATCAAAATTGTACACATAGTCCACACCTGAAACGTCCAAACCACGGGCAGCAACGTCTGTCGCAACCAAAATCTTGATTTCACCAGCCTTGAATTGCTTCAAAACTTGTGAACGCTTTTGTTGTGTCAAGTCACCGTGAATTCCAGCGGCGTTAAAGCCACGCAATTCCAAACCACGGGCCAATTCGTCAACTCGACGCTTTGTACGACCGAACAAAATCGCCAACTTTGGTTGTTGAACATCCAAAATACGCGTCAAAGTATCAAACTTTTCTTGTTCACGTACACGAACATAGAATTGTTCAACCAAATCAGTGGTTAATTCTTTAGCAGCAACTTGAATGTGTTCTGGGTTCGTCATGAATTGCACACCAATACGCTTGATAGCTGGTGGCATCGTGGCTGAGAACAACAATGTCTGACGTTCGTCAGGAACGGCAGTCAAAATTGCTTCAATATCTTCCAAGAATCCCATGTTCAGCATTTCGTCGGCTTCGTCCAATACCAAAGTCTTAACCTTTGATAAATTGATCGTGCCACGACGAATGTGGTCTATCAAACGACCAGGTGTCCCAACGACAATGTGTGCACCGCTCTTCAAACCATTGATTTGGCGACGAATGTCTGCCCCACCAAAGACTGCTTGTACACGCACGCGCTTATCGCGTCCCAACTTGAATAGCTCATCTTGAGTTTGAATAGCCAATTCACGTGTTGGTGATACGACAAGTGCTTGAACATCATAATTGTCCGTATCCACATTATTCAGGATAGGCAATCCAAAGGCGGCTGTTTTACCAGTTCCCGTTTGTGCTTGACCGATAACATCTTTACCGGCAAGCGTCAATGGAATTGTCTGCTCTTGAATTGGTGTGGCTTCGACATAGCCATGCTTTACAATGGCTGTAAGTAGGTCTTCTGATAGACCTAATTCTGAAAACTTCAAAATATTCCTCCATGTGCAGAGGTAAGCAGATATGCTTCCCTGCGTCCTTTTTAACGAAAAGTAGTTGAACGTGCTTACCAACCTAGACACAATCCGGTGTCCTTATAACGTATTGATATCCGGCAACTACTTTTTAACAACTAACCTAGTGTACCTTGTTCCTGGATAAAACACAACGATATAGTTTCAAAAAGCTAAAAAAAGAGATCCCAACACTTTGGAATCTCTTAATGCAGGCTGCTTTAATCTTCTTCAATAATCTGAATGTCACCATTCAAGTTAGTGACCTTCCAAACCAAACGGTCGTAACCACGCAAAATGTGATCTGCATTTTTGACAGTGGTAATACCATCCGCCATCAACGCAGCAATCATCAAGGATGCGCCAGCGCGAATTTCGGCCGCAGCTACCGTTGAGCCATGGAAATCTGAACTTGGTCGAATGGCGATCAAGCCATGTGTCAAAGATTCAATATCCATCCCAAATTTACGTAACTCTGGAATGTGGCGTGTCCGTTCTGGATAAATGGTTTCTTGGATGATACTCTCGCCACTGGCCTTAGTTAGCATAGGGGTGATTGGTTGTTGTAGATCAGTTGCAAAACCTGGGAAAGGCGCCGTCTTAATCTTAATTGGTTTCAGCGTATCTGTCCGTGGCACAAAGATGCTATCTTCGTTAATTTGCAAAGATACCCCAGCCTCTTCCATTTTTGCGATATAAGCATCCAAGTGTTCTGGAATGACATTCTTAACCAAAACACCATCACCTTGCGCAGCCGCCATTGCTAAATAAGTTCCTGCTTCAATGCGATCAGGAATAATTGTATGCGTGTTGTGAGCTTCTAACTTATCAACACCGTCAATACGAATAGTATCCGTACCCGCACCACGGATCTTAGCACCCATGTTATTCAAAAAGGTCGCCAAATCAATAATTTCTGGTTCCTTAGCGGCGTTTTCCAGGATTGTTTGCCCTTCAGCACGCACGGCTGCCAAAATGATATTGATGGTTGCACCCACTGAAACCATGTCCAAGAAAATGCGTGTCCCATGCAACCCATTGGGTGCAGAAATCCGTACGGTGTCTTCATCGTATTCAACTTCAGCACCTAAAGCCACGAATCCCTTCACATGTTGATCAATTGGACGAGGTCCAATATTATCACCACCAGGAAACGTCACGGTAGCACGGTGGAAACGGCCCAACAATGACCCCATGAAGTAATATGATGCTCGTAAACTTTTAATGGCCGTAGATGGTAATTCAGCTTCCTCAATTTGCGTTGGATCAATTGATAGTTCACCATGAGCAAACTCTGAAGTCACATTCATCGACTGCAAGATAATTTGCAAGTTATTAACGTCCAATATTTGGGGTACGCTATCAAACTTTACTGGTGTGTCAGCCAAAATAGAGGCGGGAATTAATGCAACGGTTGAGTTCTTCGCACCACCAATGGTAACTTCACCCTTTAAACGACGTCCGCCGTGGATAATCAACTTTTTCATATTTCTAACCTTCTACATTCAGATCATACCCAATATGGTATGCATAGCACTGTGTTTTATTTCATAAAATTAATATGGATTACTGTAGATAAGGGCGCAAAATCGGCGTCCAGCTACGTCTAATTCCTTATTTGAGTTTACAGTAAATGCTGAAATTTAACAAGATTAAGTCATTTTGTTTGCAATAACTTTACTTTTTGAATGCAAAAAAGACCGGTATTTTTCATACCGGTCTCGATTGTATCAATTATAATTCGATGTCTCCTGAACCATAATCGTCATCAACCTTTGTCTTAACGCCAGTGATGTCGTCACCTAATCCAGCTGCAAACTCATCTGAATCAGCTTCTTCTTCTTGATCTGCTTCTTTGACAGTATCATCATCATCATCAGCGACTGTAGCGGTTTCTTCACCCTCAACTTCGAAGTCATCGTCGTCTTCTGGATCATCATCGTTGTAATCGATCACATCGTCATCATCAGCGACATCAGCCAAGAAGGCATTGACCTTCTTACGCTTCTTCTTCTTAGTAGTGGTCTCTTCTTCAAGATCCAAGTGCACTGCTTCGTCGATAGAATCAATTGGATACCATGAACGAAGTCCCCACACGTTATCTCCCAAAGAGATGAACGAACCGTCAATATTTAAATCTGTGTAGAATTGTGCCAAGCGGCCTTGGATTTCTTCATCAGACTTTCCTGTAAATTCTTGTACTTGTTGAACCAAGTCTTGGAAAGCAATCGTTTCATGACGCTCATGAAGAATCTCACGAGCAACTTCAATCATAGAAAGCTCTGCCTTGTTTTGGCCGTCAAACGCTGATAATGCCAAATCACGCACGTCCTTTCGAGTTATATCACAATAAAGTCGACGATAAGCCGTCAACAATGTCATTCTATCTTATCCAATACTCAATAATAGCGTATTTACGAATTTCTATCAAGAAGTTCCCTATGCATTTAGCACATATTTTTCGATTGCGACCCCAACACCGTCTTCATTTTGGGTGGTCGTCTCCGCTTGAGCAATCTGTTTTAATGCAGGTATCGCATTGCCCATAGCAATCCCTAACCCTGCTGTCTCAATCATCGTTAGGTCATTTTGTTGATCTCCTAACGCCATTGTTTCAGCCACAGCTAACTGCAAAATATCACGCAATACGGCCAGCCCTGCGCCTTTTGAAGCCGCTTTATTCATAAATTCAAGATTATGAGGTGTCGACTGCACAACATAATATTTCTCTAGCACGTTTTTTGGCAACGCTTGGTACCATTGCGTAATATCGTTTTCCTCGCCAATCATGATCATCTTAACGTAATCCTCATCGCGTGGCATATCCGCTAATGACACAGTCCGCAAGTCCATATTGATGAGATAATTTTCTAAACTAGCCCACGGATTCACTTCAGTATTGGTAGTATATGCCTTGGTTAACGTTTCCACTTGCAGATAGGCACCGAGGTCAGTAGCAATCGCTTGTAATTCCAAGAAATCGTCTCGCGTCAGGCTTTCACCACCTAATCGCTGGCCACTTGTGGTTTCGACGACTCCGCCATTATACGTAATGACATATTGATCGTCTTGTTGATTCAACCCGAGTTCATCTAAGTAGCGCGTCACTCCTGTCAACGGACGACCCGTTGCTAACACTACTTTCACCCCTTGGGCGGTCGCTTCATTTAACGCCGTCTTAACGCGTGCTGTAATTTCCTTTTGTGAATTAACCAATGTGTCATCAATATCAATTGTAACTAATTTAATACTCATTTTATTCCCCCCTCGACCGGCCGAATGAGACGATCATTATGCACATAACGTTGGAACTCCTCGTATAATGGCGCCATGACATCCCCAACCGCCTGTTCCAATAACATTTCACGCGGAAAGAAGAACCGGGCGTTGCCAAACGTACGTCCTTTAATTGCATCCACCAATGTGCTGACCTCTGACAATTCTCGCATGGTACCATCTTTTTGTACCAACTCAATTTGGGTCTGAGGCTTCTTAGCGTTTGGATGGTATGCATCATAGGGTAAGTCAAAGCTATCATTTTCGGCAGTATAGTATTTTGGTTCGTACCCCGCGGCCGCAATCAATTCTGTGATTGCTGGTAACATCGAACGGGCACCTTCTTCAATCTCAACAGATTTCAAGGGATGCCGATCCAAAAAGCGCGTCGCTAAGTCAGCCAGAATTGGATCTTTCACATGGCGCCATTCACTAATCGCCGCCAACATGATCGAATCATCCAACTCAATATACTCTGTCAGGGTGATACGGCCTTCAAATAGCGAGCGTAGTGATTTTGGCATAAAGTCGCCATCAATCATATCATCGGTCTTGCTTAGTTCAAAATAATCCTTCGCCCGGCGCAAAATATTAGTTAACACGACTTCAAAACCACGTGATACAGGGTGGAAATAGACTTGCGCATACATCTGATAACGGGACACCACGTAATCTTCCACCGCCGCCATACCCTTAAAGTTAAAGGCAATCCCCCCTTTATAGGGACGCATCATGTGGATAATCCGCGACAAATCAAAGGTGCCATAATTCGCGCCCGAATAATAAGCATCCCGCAACAAATAATCCATTCGATCAGCGTCAATTTGACTAGAAATTAATTGCACCACTTGTTGATTGGCATAGGTTTTAGCAATAACGCTAGCGACTTTGGCTGGGAAATCGTCACTAACTCCCCGCAATACTCGGTTAACTTCGGTCTCTGGGGATAGAATGATTTGTTGGGTATACTGCTCATGATCAGTACCAAAAATATGTTCAAAAGTATGCGAGTATGGCCCATGCCCCAAATCGTGTAACAGTGCTGCTGTGAGTAGCACTAGCCGCTCATTAGGATCCCAGCCACCATCATCGGGCGCTTGCATTGTATAATTTTCAGCGAGATGGTCAGCAAACTGGCGCGCAATTTCATACACCCCCAAAGAATGGGAAAATCGTGAGTGCTCTGCCCCATGAAAGACCATGCTAGAAACACCTAGTTGCTTGATGCGACGTAATCGTTGAAATTCACGTGTACCAATTAAATCCAGAATCACTTGATCTTGTACCCGGATAAAATTATGAACTGGGTCACGGAATACCGTTTCTACCATCTCATTTTCTCCCTTTATTTGTTATAGTAAGATTAATATATATTATACCGTATTTTAATCATTCCCACGGTATATAAACGAAGTACGAAAGTGAGCAATCATGACCATTCCAACCGAAAAAACGATCATTAATCTGCATGTTATTACATCAATCACGCAGGGCGATGAACATGAAGTATTTACCTTTGATGAAGCTGGTACTTTATTACATAAAAACGGGGCAAGTTTCATCAAGTACCAAGAACCGCAAGCCGATGGTTCAAAAGCCACCGTCCTTTTCAAGATCAATCCTGATGGCACAGTGCAATTAACCCGCCATGGTCAAAGTGACTTACGCCTCGTGTTTAAAGAAAACGCACGTCAAAGTACCCGCTACCTGACACCCATGGGGCCAATGGTCATCGAAACGCTCACTAACTCAATTGATGCCAGCATCAACGTCGAGCATAGCCAAGGTAATTTAAACATTATCTATTCATTGTACCAGGGTGATTACATGGTCGGCGAATATATTGTCCACGTTGATTTCATCAAAGCATAGCCAAATAAACAGACGAACGATCATCTAAGAGGTGCACGTTCGTCTTTTTATTTGGCTATGTGAAAATTTTATACAGCTACTCGGTAACTCAGCAAACGCGCTGAGCTATAGTTTATAAGACACGCTCATCAACACGCATGTTATGTAGTTAAAAAAACAAAAAAACCCGGTACGCAAGAGGGGGGCGCGTACCGGGTGATGTTGAATACTATCGCAATCAACATAGTATGGGGCGTCAGAATTTGGGGAACTCTGACGGAATTCATATACTTTGGGGAGTAATGAAATCCACTATTGCTAGTAGATACAAGTAATATAGACTATCAAAGTGTTTACTACATGTACAAAACTTTTCTTTTGTGTAACAGAATTTAGTTTTCTTCACTTGCTTCTAATTTTCACCAAGCTTGTGGTTAACTATTTAAATCAGACGTCTTCGTGGTTAATTTAACCTCACTAGTTTGCACTTTACCATTGTGGTAACGCGTCACCTTGATCGTATCACCTAACTTATGCGCATACAAAGCATCCCGTAGATCACCGGTGTCTGTGATCGTTTTACCGTCAATCTTTGTGATCACGTCGTACTTTTCCAAGCCCAACTTTGCCGCTGGCGTATTCTTCACGACACTCATCACAACTACCCCACCAGTGACGCTTGACGGAACATCCAAAACACTTGATTGGTCACTAATAGAAACCTCTGACAAATCCAACATTTTAATACCTAACGCTGGTCGTTCAACTTTACCCTTAGTTTCTAGCTGATTGATGATCGTCACAACTGTGTTTGAAGGAATGGCAAATCCCATCCCTTCAACAGTTGCTTCACTAGTTGAAGTACTTGAGAGTTTCATCGAGTTAATACCAACCACTTGGCCTGCCAAATTAATCAACGCACCCCCTGAATTTCCTGAGTTGATAGCGGCATCTGTTTGAATAACCGTGGCGGTACCAAGCTCATTGCCATCTTCATCCGTTGACTCAACTTCACGCTTAGTAGCTGAAATAATCCCCTGAGTCACTGAAGTAGCATACTCAGTCCCCATGGGTGATCCAATGGCCAAAACTGTTTCACCTGTTTTTAATTCATTTGAATTCGCAAATTCAGCGACATCAGTCACCTTATCCGCCTTAACACGCAAGACTGCTAGGTCACTGATATCATCTGTACCAATCAACTTAGCCGTCAATTTAGTGCCATCACTCAACAAAACTTGCAAAGCATTCGAATCTTCAACCACATGGTTATTGGTGACAATATAGGCGTATTTTCCAGATGTCTTATAGATAACACCTGAACCTTCTGAGGCAGTTTCTAAGCTACTTGAAGAGCTACCGCTGCTGCTCGAAGATGACGACGATTGACCGAACAATGTATCATATCCAGAAATACTGTCATCTTGTTTTTGCAAATTTATGACCGATACAACGGCCGCTGAAGTTTTATTAAATGCTTTTGTAGCTGCTGAACTACCTTTAACATTTGTGTCCGAAACCTTAACCGGCGTTGAATTACTGGTTAACGTCGACCCCGTCTCCGTTTCATTCATAAAATAGGTCAGCCCCGCTGCACCAGCCCCGCCACCGACAAGTCCAGCCACCAAGGCAACCACCCCGACCTTAACTAATGAATTCTTTTTGTCCGCGCGTGTGTCATCCGAGCGGGTCTTCCGATCTAAACCTAACATATGCAACCTCCGCTGAGATACCTTTAATAACTATATTTTAAGGTTGATTACTTTATCAATACTTAAATTTATAACATATAAAAACAGCCTTAGATGGACCGTAATCGAGTGGCGGCATCTGGTGCGGTATCAAATAGCTCAAAATCTTGGTTAACCCCTAGATCGTGTTCTTGCAAAATCGAACTAACGGTTAAATTAGCCAATGGAACTTGATTGTTTTCCGCACTCAGATGACCCAGGTAAACCTGTTTGGTACGGTTACCAATGGCATCAACTAAGGTTAACGCCCCATCTTCATTTGAGAGATGCCCTTCATCCCCTAAAATACGTTGTTTCAATGACCAGGCATAGCTACCATAGCGTAACATTTCGAAATCATGATTAGCTTCCATCAAAATTGCATCTGCATTGCGGATCATGCCCGCAACCTGGTCGGTCACATACCCGACATCCGTTAACATCGCAAAACTTTTATTATTATGATGAAAAACATAAAATTGTGGCTGTGCCGCATCATGTGACACTGAGAAACTTTCAACATCTAAATCACCCAGCAACTTCGTGGAATTCACATCAAACGTAAATTTTTGTTCATCGTTAATTCGACCAATTTTGCCCGCCATTGCTTGCCATGTCAGATCATTTGCATAAACATTCAGCCCGTATTTACGGGCAAGCACCCCAACTGATTGAATATGATCACTGTGCTCATGCGTCACAAAAAGGGAATCGACATCATTTAAAGAACGCCCAATTGAATTCATCAGGCTCTCAATTTTTTTACCACTTAACCCTGCATCTACGAGTACGCGATGCTCATCTGTTTCAATGTATGTCACGTTACCCGAACTTCCTGACGCTAACATTGATACTTTGAATTCGTTCATTTCCCACCTCAAAAACAAGAAGTCGAAGCAGCGCTCCGACTTCTAACTGTTATCTAAAATATTACCACATTACTTGAGTACTGAACCATCAATTGCATTTACACGCAAGATGCTCACATCCCCGTTTGCATCTACCACGGCCACAACCCAAGTTGGGACAAAAATCGTGTCAGCTTTCACTGTAATCAATGCGCTATACGCTAGCTTGGTCCACTTAACCGTACTATTATTTGGTAGCTCATTATATTGGTATAAATCCTTCAGTGCATCAGCCCCAGAAATCACTTCAACGGCATCGCGCAACACCTCAACATTACTGATATACGTTTGCGTATACCGTACTAATCGGTTCTGCTTATCGAAGGTAAATCGAATTTGACCAGCGGTCCCCATGATCACCTGTCGCGCGGTCATTTTTTGTGAATACACCAAACTGTAATGACCATGGCTATCTGGCTTGGTCATGGACGAAAATTGTTTATCAAAACGATACTGAGTACCCGATAAGACCTTAGCCTCATTCTTAAGATACTTACTAATCGATCGCTTAAGTGTCGTTTGTGTCGTGCCAAATTTTTGTGGTTGCTCATAAGTGACTGACAAAGTACCTGTCGCTGAGTCGAACTTCTTCTTACCATCAATCAAATTCATTTGACTTTGCAAATAATTTGAATTCACCTGACCAGATAAGTAACTCCCCATTGAACTCACCGTCGAAGGATTGGTAAATTTTATATTGTCATTGGCCATTTCCGTCAGCACACTCACGGCAGTATCTGCTCGACTGGTCTCAGTATTTGCTCGAATCAATTGCACGGTCAAAAAAATGTTGACCACCCCAAATACCCAAAAGAAGACAATCAGAATTCGTTTAAAATCCATCATTGCACCTCCTTAGTCAGGGCGGAAACCGGGTGCCAGGTCTCATTTTTCGATAATTCGACGTACCACTCTGGTTTTAACACCACAATATTTTCATTCTGCGAATCAGTCTCCCAAGTATAACCAATTCGCATATCAGCGATATCAGTATGGTGATAACCAGCTTGAGCAAGCGTGGCTAACACGGTATCCGTGGGCACAACCTCGGTGATTTCATCATCATCCACTGGCAAGGGTACTTGTAGAATATATTGTGAAAACTCTAAAGTGACATGCTTAGCCGATTTTGTTTTAATCACGACTGTGCCATAACCATTCTGATTGAAAATGGGTAAACCATTACTATACAAACGAAATACCAGGTCACGACCATCATGATGACTTTCAAAATAATATAAATTATCTGGTAACTGCTGTAGTTGTTTCAGCATGGTGTACCCACTACGCAAACGATCTGAATAGCTCGAAATCGGTAAATTCGTGTGATAGTTATCAAATTGGAGCGTGTTTTTCTTGGTATTAATGGTCAACTGCTTAGAATCACCATCGTTATAGATCACATTCGCTTGTTCCTGATAACCACGCGGTGTTGCCTGACTATCTGCAAACAAGGCCGTGACAAAGGTATCCACTTTAGTACTGGCTAACAAGTATGAATATGTAGCCATCTGCAATGACTGGGTATACTTCAACATCAGGTGCTGCGAAAAGTAGGCTACTTTAACTGGCACACGATTTTTCGTCTGACTTAAACTGACATTCTTTAAAGTTTTATCAATATGGGTGATAGTGAATTCATAGACTTTAAGATGTTTGTCATCCAGGAAATAGACTTTATGTGGATTAGCTGATAACGGCACTACCACATTAAAAACATAGCCATTAGCGGGTAGATCAAATTGTGTACCCACCACTTTACTAACGATTTCACCAGCGATACCATCCCCAAAACCCAAAACAGCTGTATTCTTCTGTTTCGCTAGTTGCATTAATTCCTGCCGCGAGACGGAACGACTTTTGACCTTATCAACGCTCCAACTGGACAGCCGTTTTAGAATTTGTCGCGTCGTTGGTCGGAAATCCAGAATCGCTTCATGCTGTCCCATCGCATTATTCCACAGTAACTGCTCAATCGCATAGATATTCTTTTGTGATTTTGGCGTTGAAATAACGCCCGTTGTATCATTAACCGTGCTTTTTGCAATACTCTGGTTTGAATTAAACCAAATCATGAGCGAAAGAAAAACGCTGAGAAGAATCATCACCCCCGTACCAATCGCCCAAATATGTTGCCAAATCAATACACGCACGGTGGCCCACCGTTTATGCTTCATCATCCCATGCTCCTTCATCCCAATCTTCAGCTTCAAAATCAGGTTCGAAAGGTAGTGCAATATAGAATGTTGAACCCTTACCTTCAACTGATTCTGCCCAAATCCGACCATGGAATTGCTCAATAATTTCCTTCGAAATCGCTAAGCCTAGTCCCGAACCGCCTTGGGCTCGTGACCGAGCCTTATCAACACGGAAGAAACGATCAAAGACATGGGTCAAATCTTTCTTAGGGATTCCCAAACCTTGATCTGTAATGCTCAAGATCACATGATGCTCATTTTCGTGCATGCTAACCACAATCTCACTGCCATCCGGTGAATATTTAATAGCGTTATTCATGATATTATCGATAACTTGCGTGAATTTGGAAGTATCCAACTCTGCCCAAACGGGAGCTGTTGTGATATCACGTACAATCGAATACGTTTTTTCTGGTTTATCGTCAGAAGAGATGATCATATCAAACCGATTCAAAATATAATTGAACAATTCGCCCACGTTGACGAATTCCATATTTAATTTCATGCGACCTTGGTCCATACGTGATAATTCTAATAGATCATTGATCATATGAATCATCCGGGTGGTCTCATTTTGTGCCACTGTCAAGAAACTATGCGCGACTGTCTGATCTTCCAAGGCACCATCCTGCAAAGCATCGATGTATGACTTCACTGAAGTCAACGGTGTCCGCAATTCATGTGAGACGTTGGAAACAAACTGACGCCGCTCTTCGTTAATCCGCTCTTGTTCAGTGACATCATGCAACACCACCACCAAGCCTGAGATAAAACCAGATGAGCGTTGTAACAAGTTAACGTAGGCCTTAAGAATTAATGGCCGCTCTTGGGTACTAAAATCAAGCGTAATTTCACCTGTATCTTCGAGCAATTCACGTAATGAGTACTCTTCTTCAATCTTCAATACTTGGATGATGGAACGTTGATCACCCTCATTAAGTGATTCAATCCCAAGAAAGTTTAAAGCAGATGAATTAATGATGTTAATCATCCCGCGTCGATCGGTGGCAATCACCCCATCGGTCATATGCCCCAATACCATGTCCAAACGGCGGCGTTCAAATTCCGTTGAATTAGTCGTTTCTTCGATACGTTCAGCCAACAGATTGACATTTTTACCCAGCTCACCAATTTCATCACGCGAACGAATGATAATTTCGCCTGAATAATCACCACGGGCAATCCGCGTCGTTCGTTCACTAATTTCTGAAATTGGCTTGGTTAAAGCCCGTGAAATAATCAACGACATGACGATTCCCAATGCTATCGCTAATAACGTCGCAGAGAAATAGAGCGTTGAAATCTGCTGCAGACTATCATAGACTGCTTCCAGATTAGCCGTGACTTTTACCACTCCAACCACTGTACTATTGCCATCTGTTGAAGTCACCAAGGGCTTCACAATCACTTGGTAACGTTTATTACCTTTTTTCTCAATTGGATTTTTTGAATATTTAGAATTTGAAAGGGCCGCTCGTAAGTTGGCATCAGTCGTTTTTTGTCCAACCACTGATTGATTATTAATATCGCTAACACCACGAATAATCCCTTTGGCATCAATCACTTCGATATCAGTAATACTGCTATTATTGACCGCCGTAAGTACCGTATGGATATCCGAATTAATTTTTGATCCGCCACTCTCGCCTTCAAGCTGTTGCACCAACGCATCATTAACATACGCCGGCAGAGTAATTTGTTGCCGAAACGATGCCAAACTTGATCGCTCAAGCTGTCGAATAAATACTGCTCCAATTAATTCCAAGGTCACTACTAGGGTTAGCGTAAAAACCAGGGCAATTTTGAAATGAATCGAAGAGAAAAACTTTATCTTTTTTCCAGTCATTATTTCTCCAAAAAGTAAAAGCCAGTCGGACGCTTCAAAGAGGGGCTTCTGCCACCTTTGAAGCGTCCCACCGGCTCCTCAATTAATCTTCGTTGGCCTTCAAATAGTAGCCAACCCCACGTCGTGTCATCAAAATTTGTGGATGACTTGGTGTATCTTCAATCTTTTCACGGATACGACGAACTGTCACATCAACCGTACGAACGTCA
This sequence comes from Weissella soli, assembly GCF_001761545.1. NCBI lineage: Bacteria > Bacillati > Bacillota > Bacilli > Lactobacillales > Lactobacillaceae > Weissella > Weissella soli. The sequence goes on from NZ_CP017326.1 coordinate 1,418,808, forward strand.
CCAAAATAATCATAACCCCAAACTGTTTGTAAGAGATCATCCCGTGTCATCACTTGACCAATATGTTTAGCCAAATGATGCAGCAGTTCAAATTCACGGTGCGTCAACTCAATATCCACACCATTCTTTGAAACCATATAGGCGTCAGGATGAATCGTCAACGCGCCGATTTTAATGTCACCCGAATCATCCCCGTTGGATGCAGGTCCAGCCATTGGCGTTTGACGACGCAAATTAGCCTTGATACGAGCCAACAATTCTCGATTTGAGAATGGCTTGGTGACATAGTCATCGGCACCCATCTCAAGTCCTAAAACCTTATCGATTTCAGAATCCTTGGCTGTTACCATGATAACCGGCGTTTGTGATTGCGAACGAATTTGACGCAACACTTCAGTGCCGTCTAATTCTGGTAGCATTTGATCCAGCAACACCAACTCTGGTGATTCTGATTCAAATAACTCAATGGCTTCACGACCATCCATTGCCACAACAACATCATAGCCTTCTTTGGTTAGATTAAATTTGATGATATCTGAAATTGGTTTTTCATCATCCACTACTAAGATTTTTGTCATGTTTAGATTCTCCTCGATACAGCAACCGTGCATATCACACAAATACGTTGCTTGTAGTATTTATAGATTACAAAGTGACAATATTTAATTTACATAATAACAGTAACAATTATATCATGTTACAACGTTTTCAGGTATTTTCATTGCGACATGACCCGATTACTCACATAAAATAAACTTGTTTTTAAAAACACTTGCAAACCATTTATGATGTTGCTATAATATATTCTGTTGTTTGAAAAGAACACATGGACAGTTAGCTCAGTTGGTAGAGCAACGGACTCTTAATCCGTGGGTCCAGGGTTCGAGCCCCTGACTGTCCATCCTAGCCACACTCATCAGGAGTGTGGTTTTTTTATTACTAATAATAAAGCGACTTTCAAATTGAAAGTCGCTTTATTTGTTACCAAATCAAGACACGATCGGCAGCGTCACGCCACATGCCATCACCTTCATGAACGTCAAAGGTTTCAATAAAATCATCGAAATTTGAAACCTGCACATTCACCCGTAACTTAGCTGGTCCATGCACGTCGACACTGGCCATCATCTTCATAAAGTCTTCACGCGCCTTCATACGCCAGATAGTTGCCCAACTCTCAAAGAATTCTTTACTTGAAAAATCAGTCTCACGCTTAGCTGCTTCCAGCGCGGCGGCCAGGCCACCTAGATCAGCTACGTTCTCTGACACTGTTAATTTTCCATTGACCTTAGCGCCATATGAGTCTAGACCATCAAATTGGTCAATCACTGCTTGCGTGCGCCGTTTAAAGGCAGCATAGTCTTCTGCAGTCCACCAGTCCTTCAAACTACCATGTTCATCAAATGAAGCACCGTTTGTGTCAAAAGCGTGTGAAATTTCATGCGCAATCACCGCCCCGATGCCACCGTAATTAGCCGATGCAGATTGATCTAGTGAGTAGAACGGATATTGTAAAATAGCAGCCGGGAAAACAATTTGATTTTGTTGCGGATCATAGTAAGCATTCACCATGTTGGCGGGCATGTGCCATTCACTACGATCAACCGGTTGATTCCATTTTGACCAACTATGAGCGATACTGAGTTCCCGCAATTTTTGTGCATTCTCAAATAAACTCAATGCTGGATCAATTTTCTTATCGAAATAATATGCGGGCAATTTCTCTGGATAACCAATATGTGGCGTGATGGCGTCCAACTTCACAACAGCCTTTGCGCGGGTAGTTGCTTGTAACCAATCAGCCTGTTGCAAGCGTGCCTTGTACACATCAATCATCGTCGCTACTTTTTGTTCAACATCCGCTTTAGCCGCAGCCGAAAACTTCTCGTGGGCGTACCATAGACCCAATGCTTGACTAAAGGGGCTTTCTGCCAAATAATAGGCTGCTTTTTCGGGCGATTGAGCCTCTGGCACCCCGCTCAAAGCCCGGCCATATTCACCTGCCAAAACGCGAATGTCATCAGTTAAGTAGGCCGTATAAGCGCTTGCTACTGAAACTAACAACGTCGCCTTCAACAAAGGCCAAGCTTCTTCAGAGTAAAATTCATCAGCATGTTGCCAGAAACGCTCTTCAGGTACAATCACCAATGCTGGTTCTTCACCTAAAATTTCCTCAAAGATTTCCGTCAATGGTAACTGCGTTAACTTTGTAAATTCATGCCATTCATAAGGGTGGTACAACTTGACATACTCAGAACCCTCTTCATTAGATAAAACATACTTCGCGATGCGGGCATCATAGGCAATTGTCTTATCTAGCAAATCTTCAATTTCGTCAGCTGCAAAGCCAAATTCAGCTAACAGTTTTGCTTTCGCCGAACGCCACTTACTCAGTAATTCCTTGCCTTGCTCATTGTCTTTGGCATAATAGGTCGTATCAGGCAAAATCAAGCCCAATGCATCCGCCCACAACACATTTGTTTGTGCATCCTTAAAGTCTGGTGCCACGCCAAAAGGAAAGGCATTCGGCCGGCCCATCTTCTCAAATGAGGCAATTTTTTGCGTAAATTCGGCAAATGAATTCAATGCTTGATATTCAGCGATAATCGGTAGAACAGGCGCGACACCTACCGCTTCACGCTTATCATAATCTGCTGTTTGCTTATGATAAGCAATGAATTGTTGCAACAATTCATCCTGTGGTACTGCTTCACCTCGTTGCCACTGCGCTGTTGTATCTAGCATCAACGCCTCGATATCATCTGCTAAGTCTGAAAAACCACCCGTGCGTGTCTTATCATCTGGAATCACAGCTGTTTTTTCCCACTCGCCATTGATTGCATCATAAAAATCATCTTGTACTCGAGTCATTCATGCGGGCCTCTTTTTCATTAAATTTTAATGCTTATATTGTATCACTATTTAGTCCCCGGACAACCCAGCAAATTTCACCCAATATTTCATCCAATAATATGAAGATAAATTTGTTTTTTATTAATCAACTTTATTGTAAGATTGAGGATATAGGATAGTATGCCGATATTAGACCAATTGGAGGAATCGCTTATGCCATTTGAATTTGAAAACATTAAAGATCTGGCTGGTGAGACGCTTGAGCGCGTTGACCCAGACACGGTTAAGGAAACTGCTTCAGATTTGTTAGGTGACAAGGCCGAAGTATTGGACAACGTTGATTTGGATGACGTTAAGGACAAGCTTTCTGATTTGCTTGACTAGTTCAGCTTGACTAAATACAAAAAAGGTCAATTTCGTATATCTACGAAATTGACCTTTTTATGTATGGTGTCAGCTAATTACTTAGCTTCCAACTCTGCATAACCCTTTGCCCATTGAGCAATGTTAGCAGTCTTGGCTTGACGTGTCGTCTTGCTTGCATCATGGTTAACTGGACGAGCTCCAGCCCATGAGTTGTGTGGCTTACGAAGTGCCATGTTACTTACCTCCATTTTTGTTATCGATAACCAATACAGTATACCTATGTCCGAGTAGTAAGTCAAACATTGCAGCATAAAATCTTACGGTTTAACACTTATTCCGGCCGGACAAATGCTGTTTGCCATTGTCCGTTCATTTTGCGTTCACGAGCAGCGCGCAGTAAAAAGAAATACTTTTGCTTGGCTAAAGCTGTTTGGGCTTTGATTAGGCGCGGATTAATATCACTCTCAAACAGGGCCTCTTCTGAATTTTTAGCTTTTTGAAAATCATATTTCATATCATCAATTGCAAAAACCAAGCGCCGGTCATATTCACTACGGTCTAATTTTGGTCGACGAAACATTCCAAACATTATAACTTGGTCCTTCCTTCTACTGATTTAATCAGGGTAATTTCATCAGCATAATCGATGTCACTACCAACCGCTAGCCCTGTTGCCAGTCGTGAAACATCTAGTCCCGCCGGCTTTAACAGACGACTCAAATACATCGCTGTCGCTTCACCTTCAGCGTTTGCATTCGTCCCAACAATCACTTCAGCAATCGCTTCATTTTTTTGCAAACGCATCACCAATGATTCGATATTAATATCGTCAGGCCCCTTACCGGCTAGCGGTGATAACACCCCGTGTAATACATGATATAAACCATGGTATTCACCAGTGTTTTCAATCGCCATTAAATCTTTGACTTCTTCAACTACCAAAACGGTGGTTTGATCCCGCGTGACATCAGCACAGATGACGCATGGATCAGTCTCAGTTAAATTACCACAAATACTACAAAAGCGTAAATCACGTTTGGCTGAGACAAGTGATTGGGCGAAGCTGGTCACGTCGTCCTCATCCATATCAATCGTATGAAACGCTAAACGCGTGGCGGTTTTTAACCCAATCCCCGGTAATTTGGTATAACTATCAATTAGCTTTGCAATCGGTTCTGGATATTGCATATTTCCTCCTATAAGGATAGGCTACTTGCCTTAAACAAGTGCTAATTATAAGCCCAATTGCCCAGTATACTTACCAAGGCGTTGCTTCGTATCGTCATCAACTTGCTTCAAGGCCTCATTCACCGCAATGATAATCATGTCTTGTAAATTCTCAACATCATCTGGATCGACGATTTCTGGTTTGATTTGAAGATCTTTCAAAGAACGATCACCGGCAACCGTTGCCCGAACTAAATCTTGTGGCGCACTTCCAATATAGTCAGTTGCCTCAATCTTTTCTTGCTCAGTTTCCATTTCCTTTTGGATTTTTTGTACTTGCTTCATCATTTGTTGCATATTATTGCCACCAAACATACTGCATCCTCCATTAATCTTTTACGACTTTAACAATGTCTCCAAATAAGGCCAACGCCTTTTGCGTACTGGCATCTTGTTCGACAACAACAGGTGATTCAAGTGGCTCATTATCGATTGCCCCCGTCTGACTGGTTGGTGTAGCCGGTTGTGTTGCCATTTGCTGACGCTGTTTAACATACTCTGCCCGAATCGTAGGCCAATTTTCATTATTGATTAATACTAATTGGCGTTCTGCTGAAGCGTTAGAGTAAGTACGAATTTGCTCAGTTAATAAATTAATGAGCGTTGCGTTATTCATGACTTGCACACGAAAAATATCGAAATCAAAACCAATAACTAGTCCAGTAGGTGAGGCAGCGATTGGTTTTGCTGTATTCATCTGCCCCTTTTCAACCCCCGATAATTGGTTGACCACATCAGCCCACACGGTATTCACGCGTTCTAAATCACCCTTGGTCGCTTCATTCAATACCTCAAAAACAGCCGTCTTATTCTCAAGGGGCTTGGGTGCCTTACGAATTGCTTTGTTTGCGGTGACAGCCTCGCTGGCAACCGGCGCTGGTTCAGGGGTGACAGTCGGCGCATCAGTCGACACCGGTGTAGTCGTAGCTGGCACAGGCTGGTTCACCTGTGGCTGGGGTGTTACAACTGCTTGAACCGTTGTTTGAACTTGTGGCTGACTTAACTTCACCGTTAAGACTTCCAAATAAATACTTGGTCGGCTGGTAAAACGCAATTGCTGTTGTGTTTCATTTAAAGTATCAATCATCCGATACCATGTCGTCGCTGGTTGCTCAGCAGCTAATTGTTTAAACGTTTCGTCAGGTACCAATGAAATTAATTCTGGCGCCTCTGAACTCAATAACAAATCACGCGCATAACTAATCAGGTCTTCTACAAAACGCCCAGCATCCTTACCCTCTGACAAGACTTCGGATAACTTCACCAAAGCGGCCTGGGTGTCCTCAGCTACCACGGCGGCCACATACTCGCCCAAAATAGTTTGCGTAACTGATCCAGTAACCAGTAGGGCATTTTCTAAGCTCACATGCCCACTACCAAATGATAAAGCCTGGTCAAGGATACTCAGTGCGTCACGCATACCACCGTCAGCCGCGTTAGCAATCACCCGTATCGCCGCGTCATCAAAGGTATTACTGCGTTCGCCAAGAATGTAAACCATGCGCTCATAGGCTGCCTGTGCATCAATCCGCTTAAAATCGAAGCGTTGCGTACGTGAAATGATCGTCGCTGGAATTTTTTGGGGTTCCGTTGTTGCTAAGATGAAAATCACATTGGCTGGTGGCTCTTCCAAAGTCTTTAATAAGGCATTGAATGCGCCCGTCGACAACATATGCACCTCATCAATGATGTAGACTTTAAACTTAGCTTGCGTCGGTGCGTAATTCACATCCTCTCGAATTTGACGGATTTCATCTACCCCGTTGTTTGAGGCCGCGTCCAGTTCAATCACATCCCCCAGCGTGCCATCATCAGCCGCTTGGCAAAGTGCACACACACCATCCGGTTCACCATCAATTGGATTTAAACAATTGACCGCTTTAGCAAAAATCTTGGCTGCCGATGTTTTACCGGTCCCCCGGGGCCCAGTAAATAAATAGGCATGCGATGTCTGCCCAGTCATAATGGCATTCCGTAATGTCTTGGTGACCACTCCTTGACCAATCATGTCACTAAATTTCTGTGGCCGCCAGGTACGATACAATGCTTGATAAGCCATTCACTCATCCCCCTTTCCCTAATTTCTTCAGATCACGTCAATGATGATCGACATCAGATACATTATCTCTATCTTACCAGAATTAACCCTATATTTAATTAATGAGATAAGAAAAACCGACAATCGTCGCAACGATTGTCGGCAGTTATATTCAAAGTAAGGCACAATGCGAAATCTCCTTAGTGCTGCTGCCTTCCGACCCTGACACGGTTCGAAGCACACACTTGCCTCGTAAAATATAATAACAAACAATCGACCATATTTCAAGTCATTCACTAAGCGCGGACACTATCAAAATAAAAATAAACGCCACTGTATAAATACAGTGACGTCTATCATATAACTAATTTAATTTTCAACCAAATTCAACAATGGCTTACGGAAGATGAACAAAATAACCGCAAAAATCATTGGAATAATTGCAAAAATCATGAAGTATAGGTTGGCGTTTGAGATAAACAAAGGCGCCGTAACCGCATTAATTGATTGGGCAACTGAGTTTGACAACAACCACAATGACATCATTTGTGATTCAAATGACTTGGGTGCCAAACGGTTTGTCACACCATAAGTCACTGGTGAAATCAAGACTTCACCAACGGCTGTCAAAGCAACTGATCCAAAGACCCACATGGCAGAGAAGCCATGACCTTGAGCTGCTGCTGGCATCAACAGGAAGTATGATGCGGCCACAATTAACAACCCCAGCGCATAACGTGAGAACAAGTTTGGTAACTTATCCTCATACTTCTTATAGATAAGGCCCATGATAGTGGTCAAAATCATCACCACAAATGGGTTAACAGATTGCAACCAAACCTTTTGCAAATCAAAGAATCCGACATGCAAGTTGGCCTTTTCGATGAAGGATGCACCAACTGAACCGGCACCTTCTTGAACAGCCCACATTGAGACACCCGCCAACCAAATTGGAATAAAGGCTAAAACCTTGCGCCGTTCAACCTTAGTAACTAACTTTGAACCTGAAATCCGAACAAAGTACGCGACTGAAATGGCGATAGCTAAGAAGGCAACAACATTAGCCATCAAAGCTGAGTTAAATTGACCATTGTTAAAGAGCGCAAATGAACCTGACTTGATATTCGCAGTAATCCCAAAGAAAGCTGCTACAACAACCAGCCCAGCGACAATTGCACCAATCACACGACCGCGTTCTTCTGGCTTAATTGGATTTGGTGCAGGTGTCTTAACATGCTTCAATGAAGTAGCTCGTCCTATCATAAAGACAAACAAACCAATTCCCATCACAATGGCTGCTAATCCAAAGCCGTAGTGGTAACCATAATGATTTTGTAGATAACCAACCATGAATGGTGAGATAAATGAAGCCACGTTAATGGCCACATAGAAGAAACTGAAGACGTAGTCGTAATCTTTTTCATTATCCAAAGATTGGCCAACGAAAGTTGAAACATTGGGCTTCAACATCCCGGTTCCCAAAATCAACAAAGCCAGTGATACGAATAAGGCACTGGCCCCAATTGGCAATGCCAAAACCACGTGACCAGCTAGAATGAAGAAACCACCAATGATGATAATTTTTCCAGTTCCAAAAATACGATCAGCTAACCAACCACCGATCACGGCTGACATGTAGATCAATGCACCATACATTGAAACTACGGCTACGGCTGTCGTGTTATCAAACCCAAGACCGCCCTTACCAACAGTAGCCACCATGTAGTAAAGCAAAATAGCTTTCATACCATAGTATGAGAAGCGTTCGGCAAATTCAGTCCCTAAGACTGTTGGATAGCCCTTTGGGAATCCAAAAATACCCGTTTTTTTCTCTTGCATGAGTTCATCTCCTATATACTAGAGCGTTCTATGAAATTTCTGCTCTATTAATTAAAAATAAGACAAAGTTTGATGAACTGACTCATAAATTTTGTCAGGCCAAAAAACCAACCATTCAAGTTTAGCAAGGTTTGAATGTGAATACAACTGTATCATGTATCCTAATTTTTCTCATAAACAAAAAAAGAACTGCGTTGTTAACCACAGTTCGTATTATTGTTCGTGTTTTATAGCCTTACGGGCACGCTTAGCCGCTTTTTGCTGCGCCCGAATTTTACGAAAAAAATTAGTCAGCATTTCACTGGTTTCGGCCGCGCGCACACCCTGGTGGACCTGGACTTGATGATTCAATCTCTCATCCTCTAGTAAGTGATACATCGAATGAACCCCACCAGCTTTCGGATCTTCGGCCCCGTAGTAGACATCTGTGATACGGGTTTGTTGGATAAGGCCGGCACACATGATGCACGGTTCTAACGTCACGAACACCTGCGCATCTGGCAAGCGCCATGAATGCAGTACCCGGCTTGCTTCAACAATGGCCTGATACTCGGCATGTTGACTCGGATCTTCGAGTCGTTCACGTAAGTTAAAGCCGCGCGCAATGATTTGACCATCAACAACCACCACTGCGCCAATTGGCACTTCACCAAGAGCCTCAGCTTTGTGGGCTTCCATGATGGCTTCACCCATAAAATGATCAATTTGCTCAGGCGTTAGCATTGCCGTCATAGACACTCTCCAAAATATAATAACCTTTATTCTTTGCAATCACTGCCACGTTACCAAAGGTTTCTTCCATTAATTTCTTAGCGGATGGTGCGCCTTGTTTCTTTTGCAAAACAACTGTCAAAGTTCCCCCCGCTACCAAATGATCCACCGCACCAGCAATCATATCGGTCACAATCTGCTTACCTGCACGAACTGGTGGATTCGTCAAAATAGCAGCGTACTTATCCTGAATATTTTGATATCGGTCTGTTTGGATACCCTCCACTCGGGCACCGACGCCATTTTTCGCTGCGTTCTTTAACACCAATGCCAAAGCACGTTCATTAATTTCAGCAGCATCAAATTCACGATCGGGCATCTGCGTGGCTAAACTAATCGCAACTGGACCATAGCCTGCACCTAAATCTAAAATTTTGCCCATCGGAATATCTTGATTAAAAGCTTCCAACATCACGCGTGTTCCAAAATCAACTGTTTGCTTTGAAAAAACACCCGCATCAGTGGTGAACGTGAATGTACGATCAAATAACGGAAACGACCAAGTATGTTCGTCATGCGCCGTTGTCGGCGTTTGTGTATAGTAGTGCTCTTCAGCCATATAGTTTCATCTCACTTAATTGTTCTAATGCATTAATTGTACCAGACAAACCTTGATCGCGTTTATTTCCAGCCAAAATACCCGCTCATGCCCCCCTTTTAATGGTCTCGATCAATGGCTGTACTGAAAATAAATGCCCATCATTTCTGGAAACGATGGGCATGGTGCGTTGATTATTTAAAGTATTTCGCTAAAAACTTTGCTACTTTAGCTTGGTACTTGGTTGGGTTTGTGGCATATGACTGCACATGCGCTGCTCCTGGAACCTTATATTTTTCCCGAATTCCCTTAGTAGCATTGTAATTTTGATTCAAAAATGCGGTTGGCACAAATGTATCGTTACCACCATGAATGAATAACATTGGTTTATGATTCTTAGCCAAATAATCAGTTGGTGTGGCCTGGCCAATGCTATAGCCTGCCAAAATCTTGGCATATATTGAAACCACATGGATTAATGGCCATGCGACTAGATAAGGCAAATGATACATGTCCTGGGCTTCATGAAAGAGTTCCGCATAGGTTGAAGAGTACCCCGCATCCTCAATAAACGCTTTCACTTGAGTTGGTGTGTTCATACCAGAAAGGGTCATCGTTGTCGCACCACCCAATGAAGCGCCCATCACCACAATTTCAGATTGCTGACCATTATGCTTAATAATTTTCTGAATCCATTGCCGCATATCCTTAGCTTCGAGGTAGCCATAACCGATATACTTGCCACCTGATTTACCAGCCGCCCGATTATCAGGCAACAATACATTGTAGCCCATTTTATGGAATAACGTCCCATACGGTGCCATCGCAACGTGGTCAACACCAAAACCATGCACCACTAACACGGTCTTGGTAGTTGGTTTATCAGCCTTCCAATAGTTACCCACTAGTTTTGTGCCATCCTGTGCGGTTAAATGCCAAGTCGTTTTTGAGGCAGTCAAAAACGCTTGTTGCTCCACATAGAGTGGCTTGCCCTTAGAAATCGCCCGTCCCGTGATAAACGACTTATCCGACCGAACGACCGCCACCGTAAAGAAATAATAACCAACACCAGCCGTTAGGACCGCTAAAACAAGAATGATGGCTGTCAAACTAGTCCATATTTTCCGTGCCCGTGACCACGGTTGTTTTCGCTTCATCATACATACTCCTCGTAAATTGAATAAAAATAAGTGCAAGGAATATTGTAACAAAGAATCTGGTGGATTGAACACCTTTGACAAGCTTATTAAAAAAGCAGACTTGCCAATTATGACAACCCTGCTTCACCAAACCCGATGAATTATACAAATTGCGCCGACAAAGTTAAGAACTCATCAATATCTTGCTTCACCAAATCCGCAGCGGCTTGCCAGAAGTCTGGCTTGGTCAGATCAGCACCCAAATGCTTAAGGGCCAACTCCTCAGTCGTCATATTAGCTGTGTCACGCAACAAAGCAATATACGCCTCTTCAAAGTTATCTTGTGTTTGCGCCCAGGCATAGATACTCGTTGAGAATAAATAACCAAATGTGTATGGGAAATTGTAGAATGGCACATCATCAATATAGAAATGTAATTTTGATGACCAGAAGTGGGGGTGCCGAACCGTTAAGATATCCGCGAAAGCATCCTTTTGTGCCGCATCCATCAACTCATTCAAACGTTCAGCTGGGACATACCCTTGCTTACGTTCCTTGTAAAAGGCATCCTCAAACTCAAAGCGCGCATGAATGTTTAAAAACATGGCGATGGGATTGGTCATTTTAGCATCCAACAATACGACCTTTTCAGCATCTGATTTAGCAGCTTGGACATTCGCATCAGCAATCAGCATTTCAGCAAATGTTGATGCTGTCTCCGCCACATTCATTGCATACTGGTCACGCCATTGTGGCAAATCCTGCAAAACTGATGTGTGGAAGCCGTGCCCCAATTCATGGGCCACCGTAGCGGCATCGTTCACAGAACCCGTAAACGTCAAGAAAATACGTGATTCTTTGACATCAGGGACTGATTCCATCCAGCCACCTGGTTGCTTACCAGGTCGATCTTCTGCCTCAATCCATTGCTTTTCAAAAGCACTTTTGGCAAAAGCAGCCATCTTAGGTGAGTACTTACCAAAGTTTTCGATAATAAATTTAGCCGCATCATCGTAAGTTAATTCAGCTGGTTCATAATCACCTAAACTGGTAATAGGGGCAACTTGGTCTTGCCAACCAATACCATCAAGTCCTAATAGTTGTGCTTTACGCTCAAAATAGGGCTTGAACATTTCCTTATTCGCATCAACAACTGACCACATGGTATCTAACGTTTCACGTGACATATGGTTGATTTCTAATGGTTGTTCCAAGTGATCTTTGTACCCATGCGCTGCTTGCTCAGTCAGACGAGCCCCGGCTAAATGATTTAGGGTATCTGCCGTCAACTTGTCGGCCCCACCCCACATCTTTTCGTAACCAGCCATCAACTCCGCCCGCACCTGAGCATCGGGATAACCATCTAAATTATTGAGGGCTTGCCCCGCTGAAATTTCTTTAACTTCACCCTTTTCATTAGTGAATGGCATCGTCAAACTACCGGCGATCGTATCGTAATGTGCTGACCACCCTTTCAATCCATCTAAGCGCAAGTTATTCAATAGACTCTCAGTCGTATCGTCTAACAAACGTTCTGCAGCTTGTCGATTTTCCCGTAAAGTAAAGGCGACCACGGCTAATTCAGGAACTTTCAAGGCTTCTTCAAATTCTTCATCAGTAAATGTCACTAACTTCTTTGCAAACACATCCGCAGGCGCTTGAAAGTCCACAAATAATTGCTCGATCCGTGACAGATATGGCCGATACACGCCATTAGTGAAGTCTGCCGCGTACAACGCATTAACAAACAGACCGGCCGTACGCAAGCCTGCGTCAATTACCTGGGCGTCATTCACTAACTTTACCAGACCACGATACACTGGTGCATCTTTTTCATATGCCGCCACTGCAGTCGCAAAATCGGCAATTTGTGTAACTAATAAATCCAACTTTGCTGCTAATTCTGGTGACTCAATGCCACCGGGATAGATACTATCAAGATTCCAATTTAGTGAATACGTCATGTCTACACTCTTTTCTCATTTTGTTCTAATTAGTATATCATACTATACCCTGTCTGATAAACGTCCCGCAATCAGTCTAATAATGATGCATTTTCAATCACTATTAGTCAAAAATAGCTCGCCAAGGCATCTCTGCTTGGCGAGCTATTTTATTCATTGACTCATAATCTGCTGTTGACCTTTAAAACAGTTCTTCTTGATGGTTGATTTTAATATCATCATCTTGAATAAAGCTATGACTACGATTTTTATTTTGGAAGTACTCGTTAATTGATTGAAAGATATTATAACGATCTTGGTCAGTTAGAGGTGAACCATTAAAATCAATTTCTTTTCCCGACAAGAACAGCAAAGACAAATCCGTCTTTTCAACGCTGACGCGACCAACTAGAAAATCCATGGTGACATCAAAATAGTCCGCCAATTTCTGTACTTCAATATAAGAAGGTGAGCGATCGCCACGTTCCCAATTACCAATTTGAGCAGCTGTGTTTGGCTTCTGCCCTGGTTCGAGCTGTCGATTCAACTCAGCAGCCAAGGTGTCCATGGTAATATTATGTCCTTTACGCAATTGACGTAAACGTTCTGGGAACATAGTTTCGTCTCCTTTCTATATTTTATTGCTTATCAATACTCAGCACCTACTATGATACCTTAATTTATTTGGTTTTTCCACAGGTACATGTGGACAACTTTTAAACCCAGCATGCACCCGTGCACACAAGTTAACTTAACCATGTCAAAAAAGGGCCAAAATTAGCTAGGCTGCTTACTTGTTTTTAGCTTTACCAAAAAGTCGAAGCGCTTTTTTCACTGCTTGATTTAAATCCTCTTGTTGCACCTCAGCGCCCTTTTCAAGCCGTTCTACCAATTTCCAGCCCATCGTTTCGGTCACAGTGGCTGCAAAACTAGCATTAATAATGCCCCCAGTAATCGTCCCAACACCAGGTAAAATTTTCATAAAATTACCCAAGGTTAGATGAGCAAAAGTGGTTGCCATCGTTGCTGATGACATGCCGCGTGCAAAACCAGCATTGATCTCTTTGCCATATAACTTGTACAGTGCTGTAATCATCCCCACTTGTGCGGGCACAATCACGACCTCATCAGCAAACGGTACAGGTGAAGCACCCACACCGGCAGCTGCGATCGTTGCCGTATGAATAATCGCGGCTGCTTGTTGTCGTTGTGTTAAGCCAGTGGCTACTTCTTGAACAGTACGTATGGTTTTCTTAATCATCAGCAGTCTCCTTACTATTTGCTTTTTAATACCATGACATCAACCGTGACCTTCGGGAGCGGTTGCGTCTCAGCAGCAGTTTGTGCCTCCGGTCGCGCGCCCCAATGTAACGGTGTCATGTGTAACAAATCGACCCATAGGTCACTCGGAATGATCCATTCATAGGTTACCTGTTCAACTGTCGCAGCTGGATAATGCTGCTTGAACAGTTCAACCACCCGTGAATTATCATAGGTATGGTTAGGTGATTCCACTGGGTATAACAATTCCCGCAATTCATGTAGATAACCTGACGCGGGCACAATTTTAACAATTGTACCATTTGGAGCTAAAACCCGGTTAAATTCTTCATACGCAGAAGGTGAAAAAAATTCAACGACTGCATCAAATACAGCATCATTAAAAGGTAATTGTGCTAGATCAGCCACCGCAAAAAAAGCAGATGTATCTAATTGTGTTGCCAGATTAACTCCCGCCTTGCTGATGTCAAACCCCACACCAATATCCTGGGTGGCCCGTGCAGCTAACAATTTTGCAAAGGGGGTTCCCTCCCCAGTGCCGACATCTAGAATGCGTAGCTTCTCAGTTGGCAACGCCCGCTGCATCCCTGCCACAATCCCATCAAATAACCCGGCTGTTAACACTTTACGGCGTGAAACCAGCATCGCATCATCATATTCCGTATTCACGGCATGATTCAAAAATACCAAGCTACCTTTTTTATTAATGTCCAAGCGATGCCCCGCAGCACACACCAAACTAGTTCCTTCTATATAATCATATGGTAAATGATCAACATTACAACGGAATAGCGCTAAGTTACGTGTGACAAATTGCGTACCCTTTTCAATTTTCTTCATAGTCATCTCTTTTCAGTTCTTCTGATGCTATTATATCAACATTTTCAAAACTTTCCTGATTATGGAAGTGATTAACGAGGATGATTGTTTTGAACACTTAGGTTGGGTAACCCTCTTTGTTTACCACGTTGCCAGATTAACAATGTCGCCATTTGCGCCTGATTAGAGGATATCTGATCAGGGCTTGCCACATAACTTACTATATTATTAGTTACATTGATTGCCGACATCGAGCCACCTGCAGTAATATTTGTATCTGTCATTGCTAGCACTGGTGCACGCTTACTTTTAGTTTCGAAACGGTTACCCATAATTGCGACGTTTGAAGTGTTTTTGAACGCTTGCCGGGAATAAAGACTAATCCAACTCCCAGGTACAGCATCACTCCTAAAGACATTATTAGCAATAATTAAATGGTTAACGGGCAAAAAATGTAACACACCAGAATAGTGATTCAATTGTGTTTGGCCGTTGACCTTAACCCAGATTCTCTGAGCAATACTATCGGAAACGGTATTATTAATAAATGAAATATTAGTAGCTGAACGCCCCATATTAGAGGTATATGCATGTGCGCCCAACGGGTTCTGGCCAATGGTGTATCGTCCATTAGCTAGCCTTGCCTTCCCAAAAGTCGAATTTGAAATAGTGATATCTGCCGGAAAGTTTAGTTGTTGCGCTAAACTGACAAAATTTGGTACTAACCTGATCATCATCGCTTGATCATGCTGTCCAAATGAACTATTTAACCGACCGTAATCCAACTGAATTGCTTCTGACGTCGCAATATGTGATTCACTTTTACGGTCGAAATTACTACCGTTGCCATAGCCCAAAAATTGGTTGTGATCTAACAAGATTTTTTCAGATCCATTAATGTCAAAGGCATGATTATTATATAAGATAGCTGTTTTGAAACGCATATTTGCAAACTTCATATCATGTCCATGAAACAATGTAAACCGAGCTGAGTAATTAGACCCGTCACCCAAAAATTGCCCACCCTGCCAAGCAAAATTGTTGATACCACCGTCGTTTGACGACTTCGAAACGCCTAAGAATGAAACATTTGTAGTTAAATCAATTCGCGTATTACTTTCCATTTGGATGGTGGTATAACTAGGCAAATATATCGGCAAATAATTTTGGTGGTTTCCTATAAGAAAACGTCCTTGCGGGAATTTAATCGTGATTGGTAATTTAGATGTACTATGCATCCGTGCATAATTCATCAATTTAACAAAGGCATCAGTATCATCGCTATTGTCATTTGGTCGCATGTCAGCAATCTCATTATTAGTTGCATCAATATGTGTGTAGACTGCATCACGATTGCCATTGTTAGTAATGGTTTTAGTGGTGGCTATAAGGATCAGTATCGCACTAGCTATGATGATGGTTATTTTCCACAACCACTTCATCTATTCACCCCCAAAAACTAATTATAAGGTATTGTACTCTGCGTCTATGATTGATCGATATCAATAAAATAACGTTCCTGATGCAGTTCAGTAACAAGTCGTTTTAGTGGTGTATGATAGGTTTTCTCAAGCTCTGCATGCGTTAAGGTTGCGAAAACATCAACCGAATTATGCCGCACGAGCCAAAATTGTTGCCCTAACATTAAGGCTAAATTCACATCATGAACAACTACCACTACTGGCTTTTCCCGTCCTAATTTTTTGAGATATTTTACTAAAATTGCTTGATACGCAATATCTAGCGCATTGAAGGGTTCATCCAGCAGATAACCAGTTGCCACTTGTTGTAACGCATAGACTAACCAAACACGCTGCTTTTGACCACCAGAAAGTGTGCCAAGACGTTGCGATAAGAGGGCCTGTACCCCAAACGTCTGCACTAAGGTTTGGTATGCATCTTGACCAATACGCGCGGTGACTAAATCTAAAATTTCTTGCACAGTTAAATCTTCATCAAAAACAGCATTAGTTTGTGGTAAGTAGCGCAAATTCAGCCGATCCGTGGCATGTAAAGTTCGTAATAACTGGGTTTTACCAACCCCATTTTCCCCCAAGACAATTGTCACACCACCTGCGAGATGCAATGCCGGTGTCGTAATCAATACACGCTGTCCGGCTGTAACTGTGAGGTCTGTCCAATTAAATTCTTCTTTTTGCATAAATTATTCCTCGCATCACTAATAACACACCCACGGCTGTTAGTTGAATGACATCAGCACTCGGTAACTGACGACTACCCAGCATATGCGCGCTTAAGATATCACCAACATTAAAAATAGTCATACCCAGCAATACGGAAAGGCCTAGTCGTCGGTACATTGGCCGGTGCCAAAGCATGCCAAGCATAAATTGCATCATCACCCCAACAAATAACACACTCCCTAAGACACTAGCAGCACTACCCGCTAACACCCCAGCGATGAGTAAACTTTGCCACCTGATACGATCAACCGCTAACGGTAATTGCTGCAGTTGTACCTCAGGCAAGGCTAGGAAGCGTAACTTTGGATAATAACTACTCAATACCAAGCCACTCAGGGTCAGGATACCCAATAAAAATATAATATCTAACCAGGTCACACTACCGAGCGTGACCCCGCGCATACCATCACCTGATGCGATGATATGGGTCATTGCCAAAAAGAAGATTGCCGTCGCTAAACCACTTAGGATCAGTGAACGCCCATACAATTGATGAATATTTTGCAGGTGACTGATCACGAACATCATTAATCCGCCGGCAACGGCCCCAATGATGACACGGTCATTCGCCAAGTCAGGGACAATCACAATACTTAATAGTACCAAAAAGTATGGCCCATCCATTAGCCCTAGATTGGCTGCATCAATCATTTTTTCTTGGAACACAATTTGCACTAACCAACTGCTGATCGCTACCATGCTGCCAACGAGTAACGCGGCCAGCATGCGTGGCAATCTAATTTGTGAAATAATCAGCCACTCTTGCTGGCCATTTGGCCAAAATAATGCTAAGCCACAACTAACAAAAAGGGCGCCAACTAATGTGGCTAGCCCTAATTTTTTATATTTATTTATTTGCTTCATCGATCCATGCCTTTATTTGCTGATATGTCTGCTGGACGTGATCATTTGCACTAGGTGAAAACTTTGGTGCATGCCCATCATAAACCTGATGCTTTTGAACAGCCGGCAGTCTTGGCCAAATACCTGTTTTAAATTCGTTATTAAATTGTTGTTGCACAATTTCAGGCATGGCGTGAGCTATCCGAATGATCACCTGCGGCTTAGCTTTTAAAATCGTTTCTGAATTTAAAAGCATATACGCCGATTTTTGATCGTCTTGAATAAGTCGACCACCTGCCCGCACGACTAAATCACCAACATAACTTTGTGACGTTGCGACCATACTCTGACCACCAGGCATACCCAACAATACTAAAACTGAGACAGGATGCTTAGGATGCACGGTGGGTATCGTTAATTTTTGCACCAACTGCCGGGCTTGTGCGGTGCGCTTAAATAACTTACCAAAATGCAAAATAGCTTTATTTTGCTTAGCAGCTGTTCCCATGTCAACACCGACGACCCGAATTTTGTGGGCCCGTAGTTTAGGCCGATAATCTGAGACTAAACTAGCATCAACGTACACAACGTCTGGTTGCAAACTGATTATCTTTTCAAAGTTGGGCGTCACATGATCCCCAACTTTTGGTAGCTTTTTTTGACTCGCTGCTAATGTGGCCGTGGTCGTAGGAACACCAACCACCGGAATATCTAACTTAGCAAAAATATCTGCCAACCCAACTGTGGTAACCACCACCCGTTGCTGGGCTTGTCTGGCAATCATTTGTGGTCGTAACAACCATGTACTACCCGCAATGATGATAATCACGATGGCACCCAGCCAAATTCGCCAATACCGTTTAAACATGATGCCTATACCACCAAATACCGCCGCCGATAGCCCCAATGGCCACGACGCCAATGCCGATTGAAGCTGTGATTTTATTCATTTTTTGCTGCTTAGTTTGCTGCGACGTGTTTTTTTGTTGCGCTACCGTCGGCTTACTAGTGCCTGATTTCTTTTTTGATGAAGCCCGGCTTGTAGTGCCCTTTTTTGCAGTCTGCTTGGCGGTCTTAGTGACCTTTTTGCTGGAACTGCTTGTCTGATTGGTAGCAGCTTTTGCTGTCCTTTGCGCTTGGCTAGTTGATTTTGTTGCTGAACGGCTAGTTGACTTAGACGTTGCTTGCGTTGTAGCCGTACTTGCTTTGGTATTTTGGACCGTAGACGCGCTCGTAACTGCTGAAGTTTGCCGGCTCACACTTGAACTAGCAATCTCTGGCACACCACCAGCGTTTATCACGACGCCAAACCCATAGGTGTGATGATAATTGATGCTATTGATGTCAACTTGCATGCTACCATTCAGCCGGTTAACCAGATTGGCTGTCGTAAATGAAAACGCGTAGTAGTGCCGTCCACCGGTCGCCCATTTTGAAACACTTGGTTGTTGCCCGGCAATATTTAAAATTTTGACCGGATACGCCCCTAATGAATCAGCCGTACTAATTGTCATGGTTACGCGATATTGTTGGCCGGCGATCGCAATCTTGGCTGGTTGCGTAAAGTAACTATTGGCAACTGATGTACTTGAACTACCTGCCTGTTCAACCACGTAACTGGCTGTATAGTCAGCGTAGGCAGGCTTACTAAACATCAACGCAAAGACAAGCGCACAGCTCGTTAGTAAAATACGGACAATTTTCATCTTAGTTGCCTCGGCGTCGGTTCAACTTTACTGCTGCGAAAATACCCGCGATGGCCATCAATAATGTAACGCCCAAAACACTCACTCGGCTGGCAGCCGTGGTTGGTAAGGCATTGTCAGATGATGATGATGATGCAGTTTCAGAACTGTCAGCGGATGCTGTGTTAGCCTTGGCACTAGTAGCTTGATTAACCACCCCTGCTGCTGATGTTGATGATGTCGTTGCATTCTTTGCAGGAGTGGCCACTGGGGTCGTTGCTCCCGTTGTACTAATCGCCTTGAACTGCAAATAGACTGCATAGTCGTTGTCTTCGATACCGTCAACCTTAACATGAATTTGTTGTGCAATTAATGCATTCAAATCATCCAATGCAGCAACGTTAAATGAATATGTTAACAAATGTCCATCCATGCCATTACTAGTATAGGCTGCTTCAGAAACAATCTTTTCACCATGAGTGTTACCAGATGCCAAAGTAAAAGTGGTTGCTGGTTGGCTTGGTTCAAATACTTGGACGGAAACTGTATAAGTCCCATCCGCATTTTGAACGTAAGTTGCTTCCTTGGTGTAGAAATCATTTGCCGCTGAGACACTCTGCTTGTCGGCTTGCAACACTGAGTACGCTAACGTGTTGTTAACCTTAGCTGCGGTACTTGTAGCAGTGGTATTATCCGTAGCTGTTTTATCACTTGTGGCAGTGGCCACTGATGATGAAGAACTGACACTAGCTGATGTCGCGCTTGAAGAAACCGTTGGTGTCTCGACTAAATCGGCCATTCCTGATTGAATGGTGACCAAGACCGTATGGTGCATTTGTCCATAAGGACCAGCATCAACCGTCAATGAAACCGAGTGCGTTGATCCATTTGTCAAAGTATTAGCCGGCAGATCAACCGTCCAAGTACCACTCTGAGTACTCTCACCATTTTTAGTCCCAGTCATCGCCTTGCCATCAAAGGTCATATTAGGTACGGCTGTAAACATGCTACTTTGTGATAAAGTGACCGTAGCGACATCATCTTTGACTGAAATAGCAACTGGTGTCACACCGGTAGTCGCATCACCACCCCACATGCTGGCCATAGTACTTGCCGTACCAGTGCCGGTGCCGGTAGTATTATCAGTCTTCTCAATAAATGCACTCGCTGCATAGTCACCGTCAGGCATGACCTTAGTTGCCGTTGTAGCAGCTGATACCACAGTCTGTGGCACGATGATGGTTGAGCTAACAACAGTGCTCGTCCCAACAAGTGTCAACGTTGCAAGGACAGCAGCCGACTTAGAAATAAAATTCATAATATACCCCTTAAATACCCTAAAAATTTGTTCTATAATTCACTAACTAAGTGTACTTTATAACAAACTACTTTGCAAAAATCGATTTTTAAGTTTTTAGCAAAAAAAGTTTCACTGTTTCTTCACAAAAAACACACATTACCATTAGGTCACTAACCATCCCTATCGGTTTCATTTTCTGATATACTTAATCGAGAATGTAGAAGAATCAGGAGTCCCCAAATGGCACTATATAAAGTTGGTAGCATCGTGAATACACATGGTATCCGTGGTGAAGTTCGCGTCATCGCTACAACAGATTTCCCCGAAGAACGTTTTGTTAAAGGTAAGGAACTGGTCATCGATGGCAAGACACCGACCAAAGTTACTATTGCAACGGTACGTCCACATAAGCAATTCATCTTGTTAAGCTTTGTTGATTTGCAAAATATTAACCTCGTTGAGCAATTTAAGGGCCATGATTTGCAGGTCGCTGACGCTGATCTACAAGACTTGGATGATGATGAATACTATTACCATGACATTGTTGGATTAACCGTGATTAATAATGAAGACAACAGTGAACTTGGTTCTGTCAAAGAAATTTTGCAGCTACCCGCCAACGACGTTTGGGTGGTTGGCAGCAAAGGTAAGGATGACTTATACCTGCCCTTCACCGAACAAGTCGTCACTGAGATTGATTTGGAAGCTAAAACGGCCCATGTAAATCTACTTGAGGAAGTGTAATATGCGAATTGATGTCCTAAGTATTTTCCCTAATATGTTTGCGCCGATGCGTGAGTCAATTATGGGCAAAGTCATCGAACGCGGCTTAGTCGAGTTTAACGTCATTGATTTTCGTGACTATACCGATAATAAGCATAACAATGTTGATGATGTCGTGTACGGCGGTGGCCAGGGCATGTTACTTATGCCCCAACCCATTTTTGATGCGATGGCCCATGTAGAGGCCGAAGCCGGTAATCGTGGGCGGGTCATCCTCCTCGATCCAGCGGGCAAGACTTTCAATCAAGCCATGGCAGAGGAGTTAGCGCATGAAGAACATCTGACCTTCATTGCCGGTCACTATGAAGGTTATGACGAACGCATTCGAGAATTAGTCACTGATGAAATCTCAATCGGCGATTTCGTACTAACTGGTGGTGAATTAGGCGCGATGACTGTGATCGATGCAACCGTTCGCTTGTTAGACGAAGCATTGGGAGATGAAATGTCCGCCGTTGATGACTCGTTTTCAACTGGTTTGTTAGAGTATCCTCAATATACGCGTCCGGCTGATTTCCGTGGCCTGAAAGTACCAGATGTCTTACTCAGTGGGCATCATGCCAATATTGATCGTTGGCGCAAAAAAGAATCCCTACGACGCACCTATCATCGGCGCCCGGATTTGCTTGAAAACTATGCCTTCACTCCAGAAGAGCATAAATTACTTAATGAAATTAAAGCTGAAGAAAAAGAATAACTTTGTACGACAACTTTCTAATAAGTTGTCGTTTTTTATTTGGCCAGACTATTAACCGCTGAAGGGCACATAAAAAGCAGTTGCTAGCAAGCAACTGCTTTTTAATTAATCTTGCACATGTAAGGTCGTTGTGCCGGTGTAGCTACCTGTGAATTTTGCTTCATAAGTACCCGTTGTTAAGTGTGGTGGTACAAAGAAAGTACCTGACGAAACTGATTGTCCCGCCTGTACGAAACGACCCTCGGCTGCTAACTGGTGAACCAACCAACGTAAAGCATTCATTGGATTATCAAGTACTTCAGTTGAAGCACCTGCTGCAACACTCACCCCATCTAGGAGTAAATCAACTTGCACTTGTGCCAAATCTGAGGGTGTCAAAGTAGCCCCGTCTACCCGATTGCCTAATTCGATATAGCCGCCAACTGCTGTATCACTGACAACCAGATACTTATTGAGACTAGGAAACCAATCTTTAAACCGTGCGTCTGGCACCTCAATTGCGCCACTAACCCAACTATTAGCTAACAATTCCTCATCAGTCATTGTGGCATATAAATCGGTCTTGGCGGTGAAGCCGATTTCCACTTCAATTAGCGGTTCATTCATCGTCGCCAGCGAAACCGTTGCATCATTTTCTAACACATGATCCGCCACTTGTTCGCCATAGAGTGGCGTATCAGAATCAAACATTTGTTGCGTAGTCACGCTAGTTAACGAAATCTTATATCCCTTTACTGGTTGGACCTTCATCGCAACTAATGCTGCTTGCACCTTGTACCCAGTAGCAGTGTCATTGACAACATCGTCCCAGGCAGTCATATCTAGTGGCTGATTGGTCGTATAAGCTGTATATAATGCCTGCAGTAGTTCTTGCTGACGTGCATCAAATCCCAGATGTCATAATATGATCCTCTTTTTCTTTTCTTTGCTTTTTAAAAAATTAATCTAATGGTACATCGACTGTCCAACCAAATGTATCGGCTGAATCACCAAACTGCAAACTAGTTAAACGATCGTACAACTTTTGTGTCCATGGACCAACTTCAGTCTCTGAATAAAAGACATGCTTTTCACCATTATGTGTGATTGAGCCAACTGGACTAATCACGGCTGCTGTACCCATTGCGCCAGCTTCGGCAAATACATCCAAGTCTTCGATTGAAATGACTGTTTCTTCAGCCTTTAAGCCCACCTCTTCGGCCACTTCAAGCAAAGAATACTTGGTCACTGAAGGTAAGATTGAAGGTGACTTAGGCGTCAAGAAACGACCATCTTTTGTAATACCAAAGAAATTGGCTGATCCTAATTCTTCAATATACTTATGCTCACGAGGATCCAAGTACACGACGTCCGAGAAACCATTGCGATGCGCCCGATCCCCAGGCAACATTGAAGCACCATAATTACCGGCTGCCTTGGCCTGGCCAGTACCACCGTAGGCTGCCCGATCAAACTGATCGGTGACGTAGGCAGTTGGGGTGAGGCCACCCTTGTAGTAGGCACCCACTGGGGTAGCATATACTTCGAAAACATATTCATCAGCAGGATGAACGCCCACGACTGGCCCATTTCCAAACATGAATGGTCGCAGATACAACGTCGCCCCCGATCCATAAGGCGGTACAAAATCTTGCAGTTCCTTAACCACAGCCTTCAAAGCATCAACAAATTGATCTTCTGGTAAGGGCGCCATCAGCAACCGCGCAGCTGAGCGATTGAAGCGTGCAGCGTTCATATCTGGACGGAAAAGATTGATGCCCCCATCCTTACGACGATAGGCTTTCAAACCTTCAAAAATGTTTTGACCATAATGAAGCCCGGTCGCCGCTTCATGTACTTTGATTTCTGGATCGGTCTCCAAGGCACCGGCTGACCAGACATCGTCTTTGAAATATGCTCGGTACCGCTTAGGTAGTTCGTGATATTCAAACCCAAGATCATTCCAATTAAAATCTGATGGTTGTGCTGCTGTCATTGCTATTTCCTCCCTTAATACAAAACATGTTAGCTATGTTGATGCCATAAGTTAAATTTCTTTTTCGTTGATTGATGTCATTATCACACCCTTAAAATTAAAAGTCAATGCGTTTATGAGACTATTCTCATAAAAAAATCAAGGATATGATTTAAACGACTTCAAGGAACAAATCTCCCTTTTTCGCCAAACCAACCATTTTCAAAACATAGTAATAAACAACCGATAAGACAGCTGGAATTACCACACCAAAGGCCATTAAAGTCCAAAACAACTTAGGAGTCGATAACAAAGCAATTGGGGCAATAAATCCATTTAATCCTAAGCCGGCGATAGTATATGGTACTTGGAAATCAAAATATACGACGGCGACGACGGCGTTAACGGCTGCAATCACAGCGGGTCCCACGTACAACAAAGGACTCTTCAACAAATTCGGAAATTGAATCTTCGGTGTGCCCAGCAAAGTTGCCATCCGAGCACCCCAATTATTCTGGGCCCAAGCCATCGCCGTGTACATGGCAAAGGCCGAAGCAGTTCCAATCAAAGCCGCACCACTCGACATCGGATCCAACATAACGGCGATTGCCAGTGCCGCTGAAGAGGCTGGCGTCATCAAGAATGTTAACCAAGCAAATGACACGACAGCAGCTCCTAGAACTGGGCTAATCTTCATGGTTTCTGCCAAAGCTTCTGAAATGCTATTCAAGAGTGGTGTGGTTACTGTGGCGGCTCCCAGACCAAAAATTGAACCACCAAGGGTTGCTGCTAGGGGGACCAACAACATATCGAGTGGCGTTTTCCCAGTCAACCATTTCCCAATCAATGCAGCAACTAACCCCGCTAACACAGCTGAAACCGGTTGCCCAGCAGTTTGCACCAAAGAGCCTGCTGGTAATTGGGCGGCAGTCGCTTGCCAGCCAGTTGCCGTGTGACCTGACTTGATAGCTACATCAGTAAAGTAAACGGCATTTGAGCCGACGTGTGCTGCGATCATGGCTGCACCAATCGTCAAGATATTGGTACGTAGCATATAGGCAATCCCGACACCCAAAGCTGGTGCTAACAACTTTTGGCCGATTTGACCGCTATCAACCAATGCTTGGCCGAAATTAGTCACGCCAAAATTCATCAAGATTTGACCGATAGAACCCATCAACAGCCCCATCCCCAAGACCGCCAAAATGACGTTTGAAATCCCTTGGGAAACTGAGAAGACCCAGTCTTTCATCGTCATGGTCTCTTCCGGACGCGTCAATTGACCTTGCCCTGGTAACAACACCTCTTCTTCCGAACGATCTTCATGCGGGGCGGCCTTGGTAGCGGCCTCCGCTTTCTCTTGTGACGTCATCCGTCGCTTCTCTTCCTCTGTCATAAACCAATCCTCCTAGATATAGAAAAAGGCATACCCATCACGAGTGATGGGTATGCCTAAACATATACTTCATCACCAACCCCCATTATGTAGTGGCTGGTCACATCAAAATATGATTAGCCACCTAGATAATAATCAAGACGTTGCTAATCAAAATAATGTTTGCGTTGTACATTGCTGATGAAGTCATAATGTTATTTTCCTTTGCTTTTCGTTGGACTTATTATGCCAGGTATAAAATACACTGTCAACACTTTTATTAAAATAAACTCATTTAAGGCTCATTTAAATTAAAATATCCTCACCGGAAATTCCATTGTTGCTCCGGTGTTTTAGCCCAATAAAAAAATCTCTGAACAACAAGTGTGCAGAGATTTTCTCATGCTTGGTTAAGCCTTAAATTTGACCAAAACTATCATTGGCGATTGCAGGGAAAATCGTAATAATCCGCTCTAGTTGTGCAGCATCCAGCTTCAATTCAATCACTGGTGACAGTGTATTGATGACATCTTCAGCGCGATCAGAAACTTCCACGGCTCCCACTAACAAACCATCTTTGTTCTTAATGATGGCGTTAAAGCCCTTTTCATTTTTAACTTGACGGTACCAATCTTGTGAAATGTCATGTTCAGCGACATCATACAAATCAGGGTTAGCCAATGCATCATCCAAAGTCACACCAACCGCAGCAATACGTGGTGATGTAAAGGTTGTGTGTGGAATGACTGGGTAATCGATGGCATCCGTAGTATCACCAGCAAATTGATGCATCAAGTACGTTGACTCAAAGACTGCTGTTGGTGTCAAACGAGGTTGAGTCTTATCAATCACATCCCCAGAAGCATAGATTGATGGCACAGACGTTTGCAAGTGATCATTGACCACGATACCACGCTCATTAAATTCAACACCAATTTCTTCGAGACCCATGTTTTGAACGTTAGGAACACGACCAGTCGCATCCAAAACCCACTCAGCATCAAACGAACCAAGATCAGTTTCAACGGTGACACCCTCACTGGTACGCTTAAATTCAGCCACTTCAGCATTGGTCACAAACTTGACACCACGTGCCTTCAAGTCTGCTACAACAAACTCAACATACTTTGCTGGGAATTGACGTAGCGCACGGTCATGTCGCATGATAACAGTGACATCAGCCCCTGCTGCGTTAGCCATGGTGGCAAATTCCATTCCCACGTAACCAGCACCAACAACAACCAATGACTTTGGCATCACTGGCAAATTCATGAACTCTTCTGAATCATGGGCCAATTCAGTACCAGGAACGTCCAAACGGTGTGGCCGCAAACCAGTAGCAATCACAATCTTTTCAGCAGTGTAAGCCACACCGTTGACATGAACCGTGTGCTCATCAAACAAGTGACCACGACCACCCAACACTTGAATGCCATGGCTAGTAATGAAGCCTTCAATCATGTCAGGCAAGTCCTTGATAACGTCATGCTTGTGAGCCACTGCAGCTGACCAATCAATTGGTGCTTGCTTGTGACCCGTCAAGGCTTCTTGTTGTCGTTGTACAACCACGGGATCGTCCAAGGCAATCTTTGGGTTGCAGCCACGATTTGGGCATGTTCCTCCAATTTCAGCAAATTCAACAACACCAACCTTAACACCGCGTGCAGCCAATGGGATCGCTCCATCGAACGTTCCATGACCAGCACCAATGTATAACACATCAAAATCATATTTTGTCATAAGTTTTATTGTGCACTTTCCGAAAAGTGCCCTCCTCTTTTAATGACTCTATTTTAACACGCTAAGCAACTTAAGATACGACACAACTATTGCATCAGAATTGAAAAATGTGGCCAACCAAACTTTTATTTAAATTCCATACAAAAAAACCAACAAATCACCGTAGTCATTTGTTGGTTTTTTCAAAACATATTTAAAACCTAAAGTCAGCAAGAATATCCGCTAAACTGATTTGTGCCATCTCATTTTCAGCAGCTCGCTGAACCTTCAGATAGGCATTTGTCAGTGCACCTTGAATATTTTTACCTACTGGACAACCCAGATTAGTTTTCTCGTCCACATGTAAGAGTGACGTTTTTTCAACTGCTTGATAAACATCAAGCAATGAAATGTCTGCTAAAGCACGTGTTAAAGTCGGCGCAGCCTTCCCTCGGTTAGTTTGGATTAAATTTGCATTCGCTAAATCTGACATCAAACTCCGAATCACCACTGGATTAGTTTGAACACTAGCGGCAATCGCATTGCTCGATAAATCGCCATCAGCAAAAACATGGATAAATAACAAGATATGAGTTGCATCACTTAGTTTCGTAGAATAGCGCATGTTTTACTTCCTCTTTAATAGTAACAACCGCTCATTGTATCAGTAAAATACGTCCGTTGCAACTATTAAAGATGAAAATCGATTAGCGTTGCACTAATTCTTGCACCGCTTGCGTTAAACTAAGGGGCTCGCGACCTAGTACTTTAGCTAAGTCGTCAGTCGTATATGACAATACACCGGCTGCGATATCTTGTTGTAGTTGCCAATTAATCTTTTCAAAAACATCAGGATGTTCTGACAATACAACTGGTTGATCGATAACTTTGACTGTACGACCACTCACACTTGAGATAGCTTGTGCTAAGTCAGCATATGTTTGTGCGCGGCCACCAAACTCATAAATCTTTTGTGGTTGTTCAGCCGTCAAAAGTTTGGCAGCAGCTTCGCCGTATTCACGATTTAGGGCCCAACCAATTTTAGCGTCGCCCACGGGATTACTAAAATCTTCACCAGCTAAAGCCTTTTTAATCAAATCTAATTCATTTTCCAAGTACCAATTGTTACGCGCAATTGCGTAGGCAAGCCCAGACGTTGCGATATACGTTTCAGTATTAGCATGGTCTTCTGCCAAAAATGTCTTATTTTGATCAGCTTCGGTTAATGACGTATAAACGATGAAAGTAACCCCAGCGGCCTTCGCAGCATCAATGACATTACGATGTTGATCGAAACGAGATACCTCGCCGCCAGGAACTCCTGATACCAACAATAACTTATCAACACCAGCTAAAGCCGTTGTCAAAGTTTCTGGTTTAGTATAATCTGCCTGACGAACGGTGACACCCAATGCTTCAAACTCTGGTGCCCGTTGTAAATCACGGACACCCACGATCACGTCTTCAGCCGTCACATCTTTTAGTAAATTACTCAACGCGGCCCGACCAAGACGTCCCGTAACACCTGTCAAAAAATACTTTGTCATTCTAATCTCCCTATAGCATCAAGAATATTTGTCGCTGATTACAATTGGTGCAATGCTTACTTGATAATTGCAAAACCAGCAGTCCAGCTGATCTTTTCAGCTGCAGCCAAGCTAATTTGCAAGAATCCAAAGGCTTCCAACTCACGAGCGCGCTTCAATGAACCAGCATCGATGAATTCCAATCCGCTACCAGCTAAAGCTGCTGTAACTGACTTCTTTGCTTCTGCATCATCACCTGCCAACAAAACAGTAGTAGGTTGTACACCACCAACTTGCTTAGTAGCCAATGTAGCTGCGAAAGTTGTGTTGAATGCCTTAACGATCTTGCTTTCTGGCAACTTTTGTGCGATTTCTGCGGCAGCTGAACTGTCTGCAGGAACTACCAAGTCGTCAAAAGTTTCAAAGTTAACTGGATTAGTAATATCAATCACAATCTTACCTTGAAGAGCTTCACCGTAAGTGCTAATGATTCTTTCAACAGCACCATATGGTACGGCCAAAACAACGATTTCACCCAATGCATCGACTGTTTCTGTCTCTGTTACGTATGCGACGTTGTTACCGGCTGCGGCGAAATTTTCACCGATTGCTGATCCCATGTTACCTTGTCCAAAAACTGTTACGTTTGCCATGTGTAAATTCCTCTTTTTCATTAATTAAATTTCTTTCATGAAGTATCATAACACTCACACTAAACACATGTCAACACAAAAGTTACAAGTTGATAGGGTTAATCATTTTGCCTGCCTACTTGATATATTATACAGTAGCCAATCGCCAACACATTGGGCTACAAACGTTGTTCTAAAGGACTTTTCTGTCCTAACAACATCCGTTCAATCTCGCGACTAAATTGCGTTCGTGAGAGTGGCCGCAACTTTCTAAAATATGGCAAGATGGTTAACTGTGCCAACACCAAGCCGGGTAGATACGAACTAAAACGCGCCTTATCAAAAATGATTCCTGGGTAGACCAGATAGGCCTGTTCTGCGAGCCGTTGCTGCATATCCTGCTCAACTGCCCGTTTCGCTTTTAAATACGGTTTCATGAAAAATGGGCCGGCATTCGCAGATATGAATAAGAATTTGACCTTTGGCTCATTTACTAACACATCCATAATATTTTTTGCCGGTGCATAGCTACTATTTTGATAAGTCTGTTTTTTAAGCGGATTGGGCAACAAAATACCCACGGCATCAATGACCCAGTCTGCATCGTGCACAATTGATTGCCACTCCTGTGGTCGGGCTAAATCAACGGCATGATAAATTGTTTGGTCACCAGCCTCCCCTTGGTGAGGATGTCGTGATAAGCTATGTACTTCAAATTTTTCTGGTAATAACTGCTCAATGATCCCTTGACCAACAAATCCCGTCCCACCAGCAATAACAACTTTAATTTTCATAAACTCTCCATCCATTACGTTGAATGTCTTCCATGATACACCACCCTTAAAAATATGCGACATAAAACCCCGAAAGTTATGACTACTTTCGGGGTTTCGTTATCGTACTATTTTTTAGTAATTAATGTGTCGGTCGCTTTATTGCACACCAAATGAATTCAAAGGTGTTTTGGTGTCACTAGTCATTGGTGGTAACTCAATGTCCACCAATTGAACTTGGACCTTTTCAGCAATCCGACGAACTTCTTCAATCGCCAACTGGTGATTGCGTTCCGCTAACGCTTCTTCGCGTGCGATTCGTGCTGTTTCCAACGCTTCAGCAGTTGCTTCAGGGTCTGGAACGGGTTTGTCTTCTGCGATTGGCTCCGTTGGTTGCGCGGTGCTCTTCCTCGGCGTTTCAATCACCGGCGCCACTTCTTCTGGCTCTGTCACGTCGACAAATTCAACAATGTGACCGTCTGACGCATCTGTCAGCTCGGCACCTTCTGAAGTGAGTGGCGTTGCGCTAGGTGTAACTTCCACCTCAGCATCCTCAATCACAGTTGCCGCGCTGTCGTGCGCAACGACTGGTGCCAAATTGGCTAAATCAGCCTCAGCAATCCTAGTTTTATCAAATAAGACTGCTTTAATGGCCTCTTCAATTGATGCATAGGATAACACCGCTTGATTGTCTGACAGGTTCAAGCGAGCAGATGCCTTCATAAAACTTTCGAGTTCACTCAAAAGTCCTTGGTCTTGCTCAGGATCAAGTGTCAATTGAACATTAAATGGTTCACTCATGCTCCTTCTCCCCTAATGGTTTTGACTAGTCTTGAATCAAATCAACATAGAAACCACGAACATTGGCAGTTTCTGGTTGATCGAACCGGTAAACCATTTCAACCCGGTTTTCAAAGGCTTCGGCGTTAACCCAATTAGCACCACCACCGGTAATAATCAAGGCAGCCAAGGTGTTAAATTCGATACCCGCGTGGTTGATGTTATCCAACAAGTTGTTAACATAACGATTGATCTCACGTTGGAAAACATCTGAGAAGTCACGTTCTTTACCGATACCAACACGCATCACATAATTTTGCTTAATTAACATGTCTTGAATCTTGCTGTGGTTGTTACGGTTAGGATTAGTGACACCCTCAGCCGTAATTGCACGAACTAAGTTGTCAATCAAGACATCAGCACCCTTGTTTTCTTGGATATTAAAGTCACGCAACAAAGCCATACCGTCTTCCGTAACACGGTAAACGTCAAAGACCATGGTACCACCACCGAAGTCTAATACGGCGACAGTTTCACCAAAATCCAATTCGTAGGTCTTAGCGAACAAAGCTGCCGTACCGTAACTTTGAGGACGCACCTCAACATCAGTCACATTAAAAGTCAATGTCTCACCATCGATAGTGAGTACATGCTTACCGCGTAACCAAGCATATGATTCACCCTTTTCGCCACCATTACGTGGATCCAAGTAGTGCGCCGTTGGCATCCCTGTTTCAATTGCCAAGTCAGTGACTTTAGTTGCATCATCCTTAGCGTTTTGTTCCTTTACATATGAAGCAACTGCTGCCAAAACCAAGTTCTTGAACAATGGATCATCATAACGCGTGAAGTCAGTCCCCTTAGTTTCTTGAACGTTTGCCCCAAAGGCAGCTAGGTTTTCACCCCATAGGAAGGGCGCATTATTAGTTTCATCTGTTTGATATAATGAATAGTTCTTTAATTTAGTATCGTCAACCATACTTTCAATGGTATCGTACTTGACCAAAGCAGCTGGATAAATGGCTACGTCGGAATTGTCACCAAGAATCTTGACTTGCTTATTTCCAAC
Source organism: Weissella soli (assembly GCF_001761545.1). Classification (NCBI taxonomy): domain Bacteria; kingdom Bacillati; phylum Bacillota; class Bacilli; order Lactobacillales; family Lactobacillaceae; genus Weissella; species Weissella soli. Next base: position 1,450,962 of record NZ_CP017326.1, read on the forward strand.
GTCAACACCTAATTGAGTAATTTTTTTAGCCATCTGAATGGGTCCTCCGTATTTATTGTCATATATTCATTATACCGAACTAAACCCTAAAAGAATAGTGAGAAACACGACAATTAAAGCCTTGGTAGTTGACAAACGTTTCCTTTTCTTCATTAAATAGCAAATTGGAAATGGTTAAGGAGCTACAAAAAAACCGTGTGAAATATTAATTTCACACGGTTTAATCTAATAATAAATGCCGTCGGTGGGGGTCGAACCCACACTCCCTTGCGGGAACGGGATTTTGAGTCCCGCGCGTCTGCCAATTCCGCCACAACGGCAATAAATAAATCATGATATGAAGTATGCATTTTACTGCAATGCCGTCGGTGGGGGTCGAACCCACACTCCCTTGCGGGAACGGGATTTTGAGTCCCGCGCGTCTGCCAATTCCGCCACAACGGCAAAACATATCATGATTTATTTAATTATATAGAGGGCGATAGATGGGATTCGAACCCACGCGTGCCGGAACCACAAACCGGTGTGTTAACCCCTTCACCACTACCGCCATTATATAAAGCAGGGATAGAGGGAATCGAACCCCCGCTAACGGTTTTGGAGACCGCTGTACTACCTCTATACTATATCCCTATCGATGTAAGATTTATATTAAATTTTACAATGGCGCGGGACGGAATCGAACCGCCGACACTACGAGCTTCAATCGTATGCTCTACCAACTGAGCTACCGAGCCATTAACGGTCACAACGGGGTTCGAACCCGTGATCTCCTGCGTGACAGGCAGGCGTCCTAACCAACTGGACCATGCGACCAATGGACGTTACAGGGATCGAACCTGTGACCCCCTGCTTGTAAGGCAGGTGCTCTCCCAGCTGAGCTAAACGTCCATGTTGTTTAATTCGTCGTTACCTGTCGCAACAACAAGATTTATTATACGGAATCTTTGTTTAGTTTGCAACCCTTTTTTGTATTTCTATTTCATTTCAACCAAACACCCCCGTATAACCGCATTTCAAAGCCCTGAATTTACTTTAAGTTCACCAATATGACAATTTAATTTCAAAAAACACCGCCCGGATTGCTCGCCAGTTGAGACATCCTCCATCAATATATCATCTCTTTTTTACTATATGCTGTCCCGTACCCCGTCCGCGTGATAACTTCATTTGACATCGATTAAGGCAGGTGCCTCGCCTATCCATTTGCACACCCTTTATATTTCCCGTATAATAGCATACGTTGGAAATTTTGGTAGTGTAGCCAAGTGGTAAGGCATCGGTCTGCAAAACCGTGATCGCCGGTTCGATCCCGGTCACTACCTCTCAAAAAAATAACCCCCTGAGTTTTTACTCAGGGGGTTATTTTTTATATTCTATAATACTGCCTGCCAAGCAGTGTACATAGCATCCCCATTATATTGACGGGCCTTCGTATAAGCTGCCGTACTAGCTGCTAGCCACATAGCTTCATCATTAAAAAGGGCTATTACTCGCTGGGCCATCTGATTCACTGAACCAGATGGTACCACATAGCCATCACTGCCATCCGTGACCAGTTTTTTGGCACCATAGTTAATATCATATGTTACCACTGGTACACCGTGCGCAAATGCCTCAACTAAGTTCATCCCAAATCCTTCACCAAGCGATGTTTGCACCAATACTTGCGCTGTATTCAACACCGCATTCACCCGGCCATAATCGCCGTATGCAGTAAAGATCACTTGGTCAGTCACACCTAACTCTTGTGCGAGTCTATCCAGGTTACTACGAATCTCAGTATTAGCAGCATACCCGATCAACTCCAGCGTGGCATCTGGCACAACGGTCCGTACCTTAGCTAAGACCTTAATCGCGTCTTCTGGGCGTTTTTCTGGACTCAATCGACCAACATATGCTATCCGATGCCGAACGCGCTCAGTCAGTCCGGTTAATGGCTGCGCTAATATGGCATTATCGACATACGTATCAGGAGCCGCTTTGAACGTTGCCTTAGGGAAACGCAACTTCAGATCTCGGGCTTGTTCAGCCGTTGGTGTAAAGATGGCCTTAAAATCCATGGCGCGTTCTTCTAGCACCACTCGATAAGCATCATACAGCTTGCCCCTTTGTGGATGGGCAACATCCGGTGTGTGTATGTCATGCAAATACGCATACTTATTAGTCGTACCCGCGATATCCGCCACCACCCGATCTAATGAACGACGGTCTGAAATAAAATTAGACCCTGGATTTTGATTGGCTAAATCACTTAAGAAAAAGGTGAACAAGGCGTCTTGTGAATCAAAACGAATGTTGCGCCCTTGAAAATTAAGTAATTTCCACATGGTAGGATAACGCGTACCATTCACATCCATATGGATAATTTCTAGTACCGGTGTACCGGCTAAATTCAAAAACTGTTGCACTGCCAGGCTACCGTCAGGATTAAAATAATCGACTGATGACTTGAAACCACGCCAGTCAAAATTTTCACGAACAGTGGTATTGCCAGCCGCATCATAATAAATGATTTCGTTGACCAAGCCGACGGTTGCTGGCATTACCGTGATCTTGGCCATTTCACGACCCGCATGGTTAATGGTTGAATAATTCGGTCCATGCCCCACAATATGGTACTCGGCCAATGGAATTTGATCAAGTAGGCGCAATGCTTGTTCCTTCCGTGTGACATTAGTCACGCCTTGGAAGTAATCATACATATTTAACACTTGTGACATATCTAGATCAACTGCGGCGACATCACGATGCAAAAATCGGTTATAGTTACGCGTCACATAAATCGCGCCCTGCCCATGTTCATTAAACAGCTTCGTTCGTTTGGCTTGTCCATGCTCTGTACCTGAGTTAAACGTAAAAATATTTTCACTAACAAAATAATTCATTCTCTAACCCCTCACTACTTAACCATGGCATGGTTTGGTATGGCCGCTAACTTTGCCGGCCAAGTTGCCTTGGCATCATCCAGTAATTCACGCCAGGCAGCCCAGACATTGGCTTCAGAATAACGTGCAGCTGATGCATATGCCCCAGTTGAATAACGCTGGGCCAACTCAGGATCACGCAATACCTGTAACATGGCATCTGCCAACGCTTGATAATCTTCATATGCCACAACATTACCATTGACGCCATCTTGAACGATCTCATTTGGACCGTAATTCACATCATAGGAAAATGAGATTAAGCCATGGGAGATGGCTTCCATAATGGCTAAATTGAATCCTTCCATCCGTGAAGTCAACCCATACATCATCGCCTCATTTTCGACCGCATCAATGTCTGTCGTATAGCCCTTTAACTGCACTGCATCCCCTAAGCCATACTCGGCAATCGCATTTTCGACGGCCTTGCGAGCTTTATAGTCGTCCGTGGGATCGGCATAGCCATACAAATCGAGCGTTACTTCAGGAAATTCGCGTTTAACGATGCCGACTGCGCGCACCAAATCATCTAGGTGTTTTTCCCAAGCAATGCGGGCAAAAGCAATCACTTTGCCAAATGTCCGTGCAGCTACTGGTACACGCGGCGCATTTAAGAGACGTTCTGGCACCACACCAACGGGAATGGTGAACAAGTGAGTCTTTGGTGCAAACCGCAATTGCAGGTCATGCGTTTGCTTGTGCGTCGCTGAGACCACCGCATCAAACTGATCAAGTGTATTCAGCGCAAACTCATAATGGTTATTCACCATTGAATGCATTGGATCTTGCGCATCCCCAGCGTGTGAGTTATGCAAATGCATGACTGTATAAGCCGGCTTTTTCAGGTGCAACAACCCCCAATCGCCCAAATGCGCACGATCTAAAATAAAGACATTTGGCATTTCAGCTGACCAGAAATCATCATTCAAACGATCAAAGAAATGCAAGGTTAACTCTTCGATGGTGTCAAATTGCATAACTGTGCCATCCGCTTCAATCAAGCGCCACCCTGTTTTAATCAAATCATTGTTGTGAGTCATCGTGTGCTTATTAAAGGTCTCCAAGGCCACACGACCAGTTGGCGTTAACCAAGTTTCAGTCCCAATCTTATTATCAGGAGTGTACCACTGTATTAATGAAACAAACCCTCGCGAATCATAATGGGCCACCTGATACAAGTTACCAAAACCATCAAATAATTCTGTTGATCGCACACGTTGGGCATCATTGGCATCATAATTAACCCGGGCCACCAGTTTACCGGCCGGATCAGTGACTAAAAAGCGTTTGTTTGCCGGGTCATCAATAACGTTCGTATTAAAGACCCCAAAATCAATATCGCCAACAGATACTGGCTTTGCTTGAACTGCTGTTGCTTCTTGAAAATAGTCAAACATATTGATTAACTGTTCATCTGAAATGCCCGCAGCGTTGGCGTTTAGATGGGCGATGGGATCCCACTCACGTAAAACAATCCGTGAATCAGTTTGATGATCATTAAACAACATCAATCGCTTCAATTGGGCATGTTCAATACCGGATTTATGGTCAGGCATTGTCGCATTAATGAAAAAGTTCATCTAATCACCATCACTTTCATTATTAAAACTACGCAAATTGATGCCATAACTTAATCAACGCTTGCGTGCCTGCATCACCCAGGCCACGTTGATCGGCTAGTTTGGTATACAAGGTTTCTGCTAATTCGGTTGCTGGTAACACCACACCTAATTTTTCGGCTTCATCTAACGCAATGCGTAGATCTTTAATAATGTGCTTAACATAGAAACCTGGTGCATAGTCATTTGCCAAAATACGGGGACCATAATTATCCATCGACCAGTTTTGTGCACCGCCCGCCGATAAGGTGGCCATCACATCAGCTACGTTAAGGCCAGCTGCTTTAGCATAAGTGAAACTTTCTGATAAGCCCAACATCGTGGCCGCAATCATAATTTGATTGGCCATTTTAGTGTGTTGGCCCTTCCCGGCCGCCCCAAACAAATGGGTCGCCTTTGAAATTTGCTCGAAGATAGGTTGTACCTGGCTGTAGGCCGCCTCATTACCGCCAACCATAATCGTCAAAGTACCATTTTTCGCACCAACATCGCCACCCGAAACAGGCGCGTCAAGCACTGAAACACCGTAACTTTCGCCATCAGCGGCTAACTTTTCAGCTAGGGTTGGTGTTGATGTCGTCATATCCACCAAGATTTGACCTGGCTTCGCCCCAGCAAAGAGGCCCTGCTCGCCATAATATTGTGCTTCTACATCAGCAGGATACCCCACCATTGTGATTGCAATATCCGTTTGTTCGGCAACCTCTTTCGCCGTATCAACCCAAGTGGCCCCGGCGTCTAGAACGGTTTGCGCATGTGCTTTTGTTCGATTGTTAATGACCAATGTATGTCCTTTTTTCAGTAAATTCAAAATGATGCCAGTGCCCATAACCCCAGTTCCAATAAACCCAATTTTCATAACAATCCTCCTATTTAAATGATTGAATGATAGTCAATATATTTGTCGAATATGTTGTCCACCCGTTTCATTACTTGTAAAAATTATAACAAGTTTTCTTTAACTTAACATGAATCAGCGCGATACCTGGGCAATTACTTCCCTGGGATCAAAAAAAGTATGCCCCACGCTCAAATTCACGTATCACGTGAATGCCAATGAGCTGCGACATACTTTTTTCATCTCTTAATTCACAAAAATGACTTGGCCGTCTTCAAAGGCAGCAATCCGGGCCAATGATTCAACACGGATCCCTTTTTCATCTAGGATGGCACGGCCTTTCTGAAAGGTTTTCTCAATCACAATCCCAACGCCGACAACCTCTGCCCCAGCAGCATCAGCGATTTGCAGCATGCCTTCAACTGCTTGACCATTTGCCAAAAAATCATCAATTAATAGGATGCGTTCACCAGCCGAAATAAACCGCTTATCTACAATAATATGGTTTGTCTCTTGCTTAGTAAAAGAATACACGTCTGCCGTATAGTTATCATCAACTAAAGTAAGGGATTTCTTTTTACGAGCAAACACCATTGGTACATGTAACGCCAAAGCGGTAAATACCGCGGGTGCAATCCCTGAAGATTCAACCGTGAGGACTTTATCGATGTTATCGTTTTCAAATAGCCGGGCAAATTCTTCACCCATCGCGGCCATCAAAGCCGGGTCAACCTGATGATTCAAAAAATTATCAACTTTCAAGACCTCAGTACCAATCACACGGCCTTCATTTTTGATTTTATCTTCCAATAATTTCACAATAATACCTTCTTCTAAACTCTAGTCAACCTGCTGCTCACGACCAGGTAAAACAATATTTAACAACACGGCCAAAACGGAGGTGACGACCACTGCGTTTTCGATAATCAACTTGACCAATGTTGGCATTTGTTGGAAAACCTGTGGGTATACCGTCACACCAATACCAGCCCCAATTGAGACAGCCGCAATCATCAAATTACGTTCTGATCCAAAATCAACATTGCGCATAATGGTCGTTCCTTGAATACCAATCGTCCCAAATAAGATGAGCATGGCGCCGCCTAAGACGGGGTCTGGGATAATCGTCGCCAAAGCACCAAACTTAGGTAACAGACCAATCAATAATAGTAATCCGGCCGCATAGTAAATCGGTTGTTTTGATCGTACCCCCGATAAGCGCACGACCCCGACGTTTTGTGAGAACGTCGAATAGGGAAAGGTATTGAAAATTCCTGACAAAATCACGGCCAATCCCTCTGCCCGATACCCTTTCGCAATGCGTTGGTCAGATAACTTGGTCCCAGTCAGATCCGCTAAGGCAAAGTATACCCCGGTTGATTCTATCATTGAAGTAATCGCGACGATAATCATCGTGATTATCGCTGATACGTGAAAAGTTGGTGTCCCTAAGAAAAATGGGGTTGGCAAGTGGAACCATGATGCATCAGCCACTGGTTGCAGGGATACAACCCCAAGCATGCCAGCGAACACTGTCCCAATAACAATCCCCAACAAAATGGAAATTGACTTGAGAAAGCCCTTGGCAAAAATAGCAATCACAATGATGACAACCATCGTTACTAAAGCAATCCATAAATTAGTTGGATCACCAAAGTTTTTAGCCGTAGCATCACCACCACCAATCTTAGCCACACCAACTGGAATTAGTGAGAATCCAATCACCGTAATCAATGATCCGGTTACAACCGGTGGAAAATATTCACGCAACTTGGCAAACAAGCCCGCAATCAAAAAGACGAAAATTCCGGCCGCAATCGTAGCCCCATACATCGCACCGATGCCCAATGTGCCACCAATATTTACTAATGGGGACACCGATTGGATCGCTGAACCAAGGACTACCGGCATAGCGATACCCGTTAAACGTGTTGTTTTTAATTGCAATAATGTCCCAATACCAGTCATAAAGATGTCTGCAGAAATTAAATACGCCATTTGTTGCGCGTCAAAATGTAAGGCTGCTCCAATCAACAATGGTACTAAAATGCCGCCTGAATACATTGCCAAGACATGTTGCAAGCCTAAAATAAGGGCTTGCAAGCGGTTGGGTCGTGCTGTGGTTTCCATACAAATATTCTCCATCCACTTGATCATCGGCATAATTGGAGGCTAAACAGCACAAAAGCCCCCATATTGAATGGGGGCTTTGATTCATCATGAAATAACTGCACTGCATCTATTTCACAGTCATCAGTAGTCTATGTTTAGGAACATAGGTAGGAACTCGTTGGCCATTCTCCAACAATTATACTGACGACAATCAAGATATTCTTAGTTGTTGCTTTTAATATAACGGACATTCTTGCCCCTGTCCAATGATAAATAAATGAGCGTACCTCAAGTGAGATCGGCTAGCACTAGAAAAACGTTTTACAAATGAATGTTCGTGTTTTTCAAGTTTGTTTTAGTAACGGTTAATATTTTTTTCGTTAAGTGAAACCAGCCCGAAACGTCTATATATCAGGCGTTTATGGTTATTTTAACGTATAGGTATATACCAATTTCAAAAATAAATATATTTACACGCTTTAACAATTATCGTATATTCATAACTGTTAAGGAACATTTAAGTTTTAATGTTCGTATTTTTGCTCAGGCAAAGAAACTGCCCTATCAAACTCACATTTTTAAGGAGAATTCGATCTCATGAATCGTTCTACAAAGATTGCTGCCGGTGTTGCAGCTGTTGTCGTTGTCGCTGGTGGTGTTTACTTCGCTACCAACTCAGGAAGCTCTTCTGATAAAAAGTTTACCGTTGCAATGATCACTGACGCACCTGGTAACATCGATGACCATTCTTTCAACCAATCAGCCTGGGAAGGTCTGCAAGCTTGGGGTAAAGAAAACGGTGTTAAGAAGGGTGTTGATGGTTACAACTACTTCCTTTCAAAGACTAAGGCTGATTTTACTAACAATTTTGACCAAGCTGTTGCTGCCAAGTTTGATTACATTGCTGGTATCGGTTTCGATTTGCAAGAAGCAACTCAAAAGGCTGCCAAGGCTAATCCTAAGACTGAATTCGCATTGGTTGATTCAGTTGCTGATTCAAAGTATAAGAACATTCAATCATTGATGTTTAACTCAGAACAGTCATCATACCTTGCTGGTGTTGCTGCTGCTGAAAAGGCAGAAGAAGTTGGTGATACTAAGATTGGTTTCTTGGGTGGTGTTAAGTCAGAAACTGTTGGTCGTTTCGAATACGGATTCCGGTTGGGTGTTGCTTCAGTGAACAAGAGCTTGAAGGTTGAGTCAGTTTACGCTAACTCATTCGGCGATGCTGCTAAGGGTCAATTGATCGCTAACACCTTCATCGCTGAAGGCATCCACGTCATCTACCACGCTGCTGGTGGTACTGGAAATGGTGCCTTTACCGCTGTTAAGCAACACGACCAAACTTTGAAGTCAGGTTCAGCTGATAAGGTTTACATGATTGGTGTCGATGTTGACCAATCAAGTGATGGTGCATACAAGACTAAGGACGGTAAGTCAGATAACTTCACTTTGACATCTGCTTTGAAGAATGTTGGTAAGGCTTTGCAAGCATCTGCTAACTCTGCAAAGGACGGTAAGTTCAAGGGTGGCAAAGCAACCTTCTACGGTTTGAAGCAAGGTGGTGTTGGTATCGTCAAGAAGAACTTGGACGCAAAAACTTTGAAGGCCGTTAACAAGGCCCAAAAGGCTTTGGAAAACGGTTCAATCACTTTGAAGTACACTACCCAATACTCAAAGTAATCATCATTAAATAACCTAAAGAAGAGGATTAACATCATCGTTAATCCTCTTTTTCTCTGCATCGTTCACAAATTTAGCCCCTTTATCAGCAAAAAACGAACTATAATTTCTCATATAAAACTAATGTAGCTAATTTGCTTGAATTAACCCGAATTCTTTTACATACTAGATAAGTTGTTTTTCAGAAAGTGTTCTGAAAAAAATTGAAATCATTTATATATTTAGGGAGTTTTTCATGATTGAACGTTATTTTAACTTCAAAGAATTAAAAACAAATTATCGAACTGAATTCTTCGGTGGTTTAACAACTTTCGTTTCCATGGCGTATATCTTATTCGTCAATCCAGCTGTCCTTGGTGCTGCTGGCATGGATCAAGGTGCTGTATTCACTGCTACAGGATTAACAGCTGCGATTGCAACTATTTTCATGGGTGTCTTCGCAAAATATCCATTCGCGATTGCCCCAGGGCTTGGTATTAACGCCTTCTTCTCATACTCCGTTGTCATTGGTATGGGGATCAAATGGCAAACCGCTTTGGCTGGTGTCTTTATCGCCGGGGTAATTTTTTGGTTAATGACCCTTTTCAAAATTCGTGAAATCATTATTGATGCCATTCCGGCTGATTTAAAAGCAGCCATTGCTGGCGGAATTGGTTTATTTATCGCCTTCGTCGGTTTGTCAGATGCTGGCATCGTCGCCGCTAACAAATCAACTATCGTCGGCTGGGGAGACTGGTCAAAGCCCACAACCATGCTCGCGATCGCTGGGATTATCATCACTCTGATTCTTTTCGCTCGTAACATCCCCGGGGCCTTATTCATTGGGCTAGTGTTAACCGCCATTTTGGGTTTGATCACTGGTCTGATCCCCATGCCCAGTGAAATCATGTCAACTGTGCCCTCACTTCATCCAACATTTGGAGCTGCTTTCCAAGGGCTTGATGAGGCCTTTACGCCACAGATGTGGATTGTAATTGCCACTTTCCTATTGGTTGCCTTATTTGACACCACTGGCTCACTAGTCGGGGTTGCTAAAGCCGGTAACTTTATGGAAGGTAATACCTTACCTCGTGCTGGCAAGGCGTTAATGGCGGACTCAGTTGGGATGTTGAGCGGTTCAATCTTGGGAACTTCCCCAACAACTGCCTTTATCGAATCATCTACTGGTATCATGATGGGGGCCCGGTCAGGTTTTGCCTCAGTAGTCACGGGGGGATTGTTCTTAGTGGCACTCCTCTTCTCACCACTGCTTTCAGTGGTGACATCAGCCGTAACCTCACCTGCAATGGTTGTCGTGGGTATCCTCATGGCCGCCAACTTAGCTAATATTAACTGGAAAGATTTTCCAATTGCTGCTGCATCATTCTTAACCGTTTTGGGGATGCCCCTAGCCTATTCAATTTCAGACGGCATTTCGATGGGCTTTGTCATCTACCCAATCTTGATGGTGGCGACAGGTCGTCGTAAGGAAGTTCATCCAATTATGTATGTCTTGGGTCTAATCTTCATTGCTTTCATCATCATTATGCAAACTAATTAATATCTAAAAACGGGTGGTTACTAAATTTAGTAACCACCCGTTTTTAATTACAGTTACAAGAAAAAAGCCCCCCAGGTAGATCACCCGAGGGAACTTAAATATCTTTAATTAGTTATGACCATTTTCCAAGGCAGCCTTGATGAACGCAGCATACAAAGGTTCTGGTCGATTTGGACGTGAGATGAATTCTGGGTGATATTGGGCTGCCACAAAGAATTTGTTGGCTGGCAATTCAATAATTTCCATCAAACGGTCATCTGGTGAAGTTCCAGCAAAAACCATCCCCGCATCTTCGAATTCCTTACGGTAATCGATATTAAACTCATAACGGTGACGGTGACGTTGTTGGATCTCTTTTTGGCCACCGTAAATGTCAAAGGTCTTTGTACCTTCCTTCAACTCAGCAGGGTACAATCCCAAACGCAATGTGCCACCTAGTTCGGTCACGTGCTTTTGATCATCCATCAAAGCGATCACTGGTGCATCGGTAGTAGGATCCAATTCAATCGAGTTGGCATTTGCATATCCCAAGACATTCCGTGCAAATTCAACTGTGGCCAATTGCATCCCTAAGCAGACGCCCAAGAATGGAATGTCATTTTCACGGGCATATTTAATGGCTGCAATTTTACCTTCAGTACCCCGGGCACCAAAGCCACCGGGCACCATGATTGCATCAACATCGCCCAATAATTCAGCTACGTTGTCATCATTGACCTTTTCTGAGTTCAAATCCAAGATCTCAACATCAGCATCTTCAGCATAACCGGCAGACTTCATGGCCTCATGCACTGAAATATAGGCGTCTTGCAAATCGGCATACTTACCAACCAATGCGACCTTCACGTGCTTAGTGACATTACGAATCTTATCAATCATGGCTTGCCATTCAGTCATGTCGGCTGGTTCAGCTGACAAACCTAAGCGCTTCAAAATAACATCATCCATACCTTGTTTTTGCATATTCAACGCGATTTCGTACAAGATATCAACGTCCAATGATTCAATAACAGCTTCTGGTGCGACGTCAGTAAACAAAGCTAACTTCTCACGCATCCCCTCAGAGATATGTTGCTCTGTCCGAACAACTAGCATGTCAGGTTGGATACCCATGGAACGCAATTCGGCGACTGAATGTTGCGTTGGCTTAGTCTTCATTTCACCAGCGGCTCGCAAGTACGGAATCAAAGAAGTGTGGATGTACGCCACGTTTTCAGGACCAACCTCCCGCTTCATTTGGCGCAACGCTTCGATAAATGGCAATGATTCGATATCACCAACTGTCCCACCAACTTCAGTAATGACGATGTCGGCATCTGTGGTTTCAGCAGCCCGCTTCATTTTCTCTTTTAAAGCGTCTGTGATATGCGGAATAACTTGAACGGTTGCCCCATCATAATCTCCACGACGCTCCTTGGCCAAAACTTCAGAATAAACACGACCTGAAGTCACGTTTGAGTACTTGTTCAAGTTAATGTCGATGAAACGCTCGTAGTGACCAAGGTCCAAGTCCGTTTCTAATCCATCTTCAGTAACGAAAGTCTCACCGTGTTGATATGGTGACATAGTCCCTGGGTCGATGTTGATGTATGGATCGAACTTTTGTACCGCGATTTTGAATCCACGATTCTTCAAAAGACGTCCCAATGAAGCAGCGACAATACCCTTACCCAATGATGAAACAACACCACCAGTAACGAAGACATACTTAGTTGCCATGTTTGATTCCTCCAAAATTTCTATCCAAGCATTCAATGACTCATTAAATGTTTGGGTGCTTACCAATTTGTCAGGGAGACTCGTATAAATAACAAAGCTCCCACGACCGTCAAAACGGTAATGGGAGCATCAATTCATATTTGAATCGGTCACGTATATAATACATGAGCCCGGAACTTAATTATATAGAGTTATTTCGAATTCGTCAAGAACTCAAAACAACTAAGCTTCGACTTCCTGATATTCTGCATCAAATGCATCTAACAAAGCCCGTACTTCAGTCGTATTCTTGGTATCCATCAGGGCGACCCGCAACTCAGAGGCTCGTGCAAAATTACGGACATAAATTTTGAAGAAACGCTTTAACTTTTGAAAACTCCTTGGGCCAATGGTCTCTGTGAATTCATCATATAAAGCTAGTTGCATGCGTAATAAGGCCAATGTTTCTGCTAAAGTATGCTCAACTGGTTCAAGTTCAAAAGCGAATGGGTTGGCAAAAATGCCCCGGCCAATCATGACCCCATCAACACCAGGATGTTCGGCAACTAATTGTAGCCCCTGCGCACGTGTCTTGATATCCCCATTGATTTGGAGCAAGGTTGCTGGTGAAATGTCATCGCGCATTTTCACAATTTCATCAATCACTTCATAATGTGCTGGCACCTTTGACATCTCTTCGCGTGTGCGCAAATGAATGGTCAAAACTTGAATATCTTGTTCTAACAAAAAGGGTAACCATGTTTTGTAAGTGTCAAAGTCATTAAACCCCAAACGTGTCTTCACTGAAACTGGTAATCCCGCTTCCTTAGCAGCTGCAATGACCGCCTTAGCATCATCAAAATGACGAATTAAATCTGAACCACCACCGTTTTTTACGACGGTTGGATCTGGACACCCCATGTTCAAATCGATCGCCTGATAGCCAAGTTTCTTTAACTCAGGAATCGAACTACTAAAATCTTCACCACGATTGCCCCATAACTGAGCAATTGGTTGCTGCTCGTCTGCAGTCACAAACAATCGTCCTTGGACAGATTGCTGCGCCTTGGGATGCGCCACGCTGCGCGCATTCGTGAACTCCGTATAATACACATCTGGTCCTGCGGCCTGCTCAACGACTCGTCGAAAAACCGTATCTGTGACTGCCTCCATTGGGGCCAACGAAAAGAAAGGTACACTGGCTCCATCCGCCCGCGCAACCGCCTGATCTACAACATTTTGCCAATACGCTGACTTTGCTTGTCGAACCATTAACTTATTTTCCTACTTTCTCGATTCATTATCAGTTGTTATTCTACTTATTTTTCATAAGTTTGTAAATTTTTACCTACAAAAAGCCCTTGAACGACTCAGCCGTTCAAGAGCTAATCCTTAACTATTTTACGATCGGTTGCTTCAAGACAGCCCGTGATACTAACGTTGAAATACCCACGCCAATCGTTAATGGTAGTAAGGCCGTTGCATTTAAATGCGTGATTTCAAATAACATAAACATTGCCATCAATGGTGCCTGTTGTGACGCTGCCAAGAGCGTCACCGCACCAAACAGGGCACTTTGCCAGATTGAAATTCCCGGGACAACCACCGAGAATAAAATACCAATCATCGCACCAAGACTACTACCGATGCCGATCGCTGGCGTTAAAACACCACCCGCTGCACCAGCGCGAATTGTCAAAATAGTCACGATGTACTTTAATAGCGCGGCCAACAACAAAAATGGTAGCACCTTAACCGATAAACTATCCAACGCCGTTTGTGCCAAAGCGCGACCATTACCCATGATTTGTGGCATCCCAAACATTGTAATTAACCCAGTGATCAACCCCATGATTGGCAATTGCCATAGAATAGCTACCCCGGTGGTTTGATGGGTCGTGGCCCAGCCAGAACTTTTCTTAAACCAGGCGCCGACCAGCCCACTGAGCGGTGCCACCAGCAAGATAATCAGGACAAATTGACTATGGAATGCTGTATTACCGACATGGTAATAGGCATTAAAGCCTTTCATTGACCCGCCTACAAACGCTGCAATAGAAGCCATTGATAGGCTCACCATCGTAATTTTGAGATTGATTTGTTTTAGTAACACTTCGATGGCAAACAAGGTACCCGTCATCGGTGAGATATATATGCCGGCAAAGCCCGCACCCGCTGCACTCGCAATGAGTAGTTGCCGATCACTTTGGGTTAATGCGGCTAACCCGACTCGTTGCGTGAGTTGCTGCCACTGTTGTGCAATTAAGGCGCCGGCTTCCCGTGGCGCGACTTCACGACCAACTGAGCCACCAGTGGCCACAAAAAATATTTGTAATAGCACATGCATGATCGTGCCTGAAACCGGCATCTGTTTGCCAGCAAGCGCCCCTTCAACGCCTACTAATGGCTGACGACGACGCAAAAAGTACCAAAATACCGCCACAATTATCGCACCAATGGTCACTGCCAGTAAGCGCCGGCTTGGCATCACTTCATTGGCAACTGCATTATGTAATGATTCTTGCCAGTTTAACGCGAATCGTTCAACACTATCCAAAAACCAACTCAACAAGCCTGAGCTAATCCCAGCCAATACGCCAATCACAACGGTGCTTAGACCTAATGTGAAATTCTCTGATTTTTGCATTTCTCAAACCATCATCCTATATGAAAAAGCCCCAACAACTGTCAGAGCCTCCCAGCTTATGGGTTACTTTGCGGCAACACCAATGGCCCACTTCTTCTTGCCTCGCTTAACAACCACGTACGCGCCATCCCACTTATCGGCCGGATCAATGATCGCCTCTTCGTCTTTAATCTGTACACCGTTGATCCGGATAGCGCCATCCTTGACAGCCCGACGTGCGGCGGTCTTTGACGTTTCCAACCCTGATGCAACCACTAGATCAAGTAGTCCAATTTCAGCGCTATCAATGGCAAACGACGTGACATTACCAGCCAATGCCGCTACTTCATCCTTACTCAATTGAGCGACATCTGCATTACCAAACAAAACGGCGGTCACCGCTTCGGCAGACTTCACCGCAGCCTCACCATGGACGAACGCGGTTACTTCTTCAGCTAAACGACGTTGCGCCTTACGATCAGCGGCATTTTCAGCCATATCAGCCAACAACGCGTTAATTTCCGGTTCAGGCAAGAAGGTGAAGTACTTCAGCATTTTTTCAACATCGGCATCAGCGGTGTTCAACCAAAATTGATAGAAATCAAAGGGCGTTGTCTTTTCTGGATCAAGCCAAACCGCACCACCTTCTGTTTTACCAAACTTAGTCCCATCAGCCTTCAATAACAATGGTACCGTCAACCCAAAGGCTGGTGCATCGTTACCCTCCAGCTTGTGAATCAAGTCGATCCCACTTGTCACATTACCCCATTGGTCTGAACCACCAATTTGCAAACGGACGTTTTCCCGTTGCCACAATTGGTAGAAGTCGATGGATTGCAAAATTTGATAGGTGAATTCAGTAAATGAAATCCCCGCTTCTAGTCGTGAAGCAACCACGTCCTTGGCCAGCATAACGTTAATAGGAAATAACTTACCATAATCACGTAAGAAATCAACTAACGATAATTTACCCAACCAATCCTTGTTGTTGGTCATCTTAAACCCGTTGGCCCCAAACAGTTTTTCTAATTGTGCAGTCAACTTAACCACGTAGCCATCGATCGTGGCCTGATCCAACAATTTACGCTCTGACTTCTTACCTGAAGGATCACCGATGGAACCTGTGGCTTCACCGACAACGATTACTGGACGTACGCCAGCCGCTTGGAAACGCTTCAAAATCATGAATGGTACCAAGTGACCCACATGCATTGAATCGCCCGTCGCATCGATACCGACGTAGGCGCTCATCTCACCAGTTGCAATTTCTTTACGCAACCCATCTTCATCAGTTAGTTGATTAATTGCGCCACGCCACTCTAATTCTTGTAAAATATCTTCTGCCATCGTACTTCTCCTCAAAATAATAAAAAAACACCCCAATCCGTAAAGATTAGGGTGCAATTAATACACGGTACCACCTAAATTGCGGAATTTCCGCCACTCAGCGTTCGATATCGACGAACTACCCGATTGCCATTTGTGTAGTTGTATTTCGATCATTGGGTTTGTACAACTTTCAGCATCCGTTGCATCTCTCATGTCCACCAAATTTTCTACTGGCCTATCAACAATGTTTTCATTCTACCATCAAACAATAAAAAAAGCGACACAGGATCTTGGTCCTGTGCGCTTTCGTATTTCAATCTTTTAAATTAAACAATACCACTGTCGTAATAAAAATTACTTAGCTGAATCCATTGCGTGACCACCGAAGCCATTACGCAAAGCTGAAACAACCTTACCAGTGAATGTATCATCTTGCAATGAACGGTAACGCATCATCAATGACAAAGTGATAACTGGTGTAGGTACTTCCAAGTTCAAAGACTCTTCAACAGTCCACTTTCCTTCACCTGATGAGTGCATACGCCCAGCAATAGCTGATAGCTTAGGATCCTTGGCAAATTGCTCTTCGGCCAATTCCATCAACCATGAACGAACAACTGAACCGTGGTTCCACAACTTAGCAACTGCTTCGTAGTCGTAGTCGTATTGTGAGGCTTCCAATACTTCGAATCCTTCGGCGATGGCTTGCATCATTCCGTATTCGATTCCATTGTGAACCATCTTCAAATAGTGACCTGAACCCAACTTACCAGTGTACAAGTAACCATCTTCCAAAGCAATTGACTTGAACAAAGGTTCGATAACCTTCCAAGCTTCAGCGTCGTCTCCACCGATCATGAAGTTTCCACCGTTACGTGCACCAGACATACCGCCTGAAGTACCTGCATCGAAGAACTTAATTCCGGCAGCAGTAGTACGCTTGTTTTGCTCCAAGTTATCCTTGTAGTTTGAGTTTCCACCATCGATAATGATGTCCCCAGCAGCCAACTTTTCGATCAAAGTGTCGATCGTTGAGTTAGTTGGCACACCAGCTGGTACCATTACCCAAACAACCTTTGGTGAAGGCAATTGCGCCAACATATCGTCCAAATCAGTTGCAGGAGAAACCTTGTCTGAGTATGCAGCAGCTTCCTTAACGAAATCTGCGTTCAAGTCGAAGGCAACGACTTCGTGTCCATTGTCTGCTGAATTCTTAACTAAGTTCAAGCCCATCTTACCAAGGCCGATCATCGCGAACTTCATCTTGTATACCTCTTCTTGTAATTCAAATTATTTATCAACAATTATTATTATATGCAATCTTTTTTCATTTTGCAAGCATTAATGTTGTAAAAAGTTTTCATGACGTCCGCCAACTAATTAGCTATAATGTAAATATACATATTACAAATCAAATATAAACAATTGGGGACATATTATGACACAAAGTGGCTTTGCCCGTATTCGTTCGATGCGCGAACAATTAACCGGGTCCGATGAAAAACTAGCCAATTACATCATAGAAAACGCGACGATCACACGATCAATGACTATCCAGGCATTGGCACAAAGTACTAAACTTTCAACGGCAACCGTTTCGCGTTTCGTTAAACGCATCGGTTACAGCTCATTTCGTGAATTCTCACTGAGTTTAGCCATCGCGACCCCCACTGAGGCAACCTTCTTCGGTGAAATCGATGAGAACGATAATCCTGAAGCAATCGTCAAAAAAGTTTTCTCAGGCGCCCAAAACGCGCTCACTGCGACCAGCGATTTATTAAAACCAGCTGACATGATTCAAGCAACCGATTGGCTCATTAATGCTCGTCGTGTCGGCCTATTCGGTATTGGTGGTTCATCGATTGTCGCTTTTAATGGTTATCACAAATTACTCCGTACCCCCCTTGATGTTGAGCAACATCCTGATTACGATGTGCAATTGATGCAAGCGGTCCGCATGAAAAGCAGTGATGTTGCCATCATCATTTCACATTCTGGTCGTAATAGTGATACCTTAAAGATTGCCGAACAGCTCAAAGAAAATGGTGTCAAAATCATCGCGATTACCGCTTATCCACAAGCCGATTTGGCAAAACATGCTGATCTAGTTTTAGCTAGTGCCGCGGAAGAAGTTAATATTCGGAGTGAGTCCATGTCGTCGTTGATTGCCCAAATTACCATTGTGGACAGCTTGTTTACATTGGTCGGCGTCCGTCTTGGCGCTAAAACACAACAAATTGTCGATGATATGCGTGTCGCCATTGAATCGACACGTGAATAAAATAAAATAGCGGTTACCTCTCCACTGAGAGGTAACCGCTATTTTATTTTGCGACAAGCATCGCTGCCCTTATTGTAGTTGGTTTGCTTGTAAACTAGCTAGTTCACGCAACCAATCTCTGGTCGCCGCATCAACGTCATGATCTAACGACAGAATTGTGGTGGCATATACCGAACCCACATTCGCCCAATTACCATACCCATCTGATCCAAGAAAACTTTTTTGCATTTCACTAACTTGGGTCTCTGCAATGCGTTCAAGCATTTGGTGATTGTCTTTAAAAGTCTGTAAAAACCAATTTAAAGCCATTTGGTTAGCCACTAATTCCGCGAATTCTTGACGTGATAATGTTCCTACGAGGACTTTACGTTCCGCTAACTGCACTGCTGGAATTTCACGTTGCAAAAATTTTTGGAAATGTTCCCATTCGCCCAAAAGCAATGCGTAAAATTGCCAAGGCACTTGCGCAGCTGTCTTAGCGAGTGCTTGCGCTGTCATACTTGGAAGATCCCACTGGCCGGTATCCGGTGCTTGATCAAGCCACACCATCAAAAAGCGTTGCATCGTCTCCTTAACCAGTGGTGTCAAGCGCTCATTTTGCGTTAAGTGGTAGCGGACGATCAAAAATTCTTCAAGCTTTGTCGGATCGATTTGCTGATCCGCCGTCACTGGTTTATTTTGACGAAATTGACGTACCCGTTTTAACTGGGATGTCTTAGCATATTGACCTTGTCGTACCATCTCTACCCCTGATCCTCCATATCGCTCTCCGCTAGTGCGCTCATCATGTATGCCCTGCGATGCCAGCCGATAACTGTCACTTGATTGAACGGTGTCAATTGCGGCGCTAATCGTAAGTTTAGTGCCCGCCATGTCGGGTTATCGCCCTTGATTATACCAACACCTTCATGTGTCATCACATGGTCATTATTCAACATGACTATTTTTTGCATTTCTTGTTCCTCAATTCTCTGTAATTCAATCTTACACCGAATTTAAGCAACAACCCTAATTTTTATGACTTAAACTGGAATTTTTTTGAAAGCCTGACCGAAGTCAGCAATGAGATCATCGACATCTTCAAGTCCCACCGATAACCTCAATAGACCTGGCGTGATACCGGTCGCAGCCAGTTCATTGGCATCAAGCTCCGCGTGAGACATTTTTGGCGGGTAAGACAAAATGGATTCCACGCCACCAAGTGAGACTGAAAACACTGGAATTTGGACATTTTCGGCGACGATTTTCGCATTTTCATAACTACCCACATCAAAACTCAAGACGGCCCCACCATTCTTAGCCTGGCGCTGCTGAATTTCAAAAAATGGCGATGAGACTAAACCAGGATAGTTCACTCGCAACACGACCGATTGTTGCTCTAACCATGCCGCCATCTGTTGCGCCGAGGCTGTGTGCCGTTCCATACGAATCGCCAGTGTTTTCAACCCCCGTTGCAAAAGCCAACTATCCGTCACACCTAATGTTGCGCCAACAGCATTTTGGACAAAATAAATTTGCGCAGCTAGTGCTTGGTCATTCGTGACAACAGCCCCTGCCAAAATATCAGAATGGCCAGCTAACCATTTCGTAGCTGAATGGACAACAATATCGATGCCCAAATCCAATGGTTTTTGCAAATATGGCGACATGAAGGTGTTATCGGCAATCGTGACTAACTGATGGTCCTTAGCAATGGCCACCACCCCCGCAATATCCGTGACTGCTAGAATGGGATTCGATGGGCTTTCGATATAAATTGCTTTGGTATTCGGTTGGATCGCCTTGGTGATGTTTTCCAAATCGGTACAATCAACAAAAGTATGGGTAATTCCAAACCGATTGAGGACATCTTCAAATACCCGAAAAGTTCCCCCATACACATGCTTAGTCACAATCAAATGATCACCTTGACTAAATGTCAGCAAGACGGAACTAATGGCTGCCATCCCCGTGCTAAATAAATACCCAAAATTTCCATGTTCTAATCGAGCCATCGTTGCTTCAACAGCATTACGGGTCGGATTACCTGAACGCGCATAATCGAATTCGCCGAAATCGTCAAAACTGACTTGATTGAAGGTCGACGAAAGATGAATGGGGGTATTTAATGAACCAGTAACTGGATCAATCTGCGTTGTTGCTTTAATAATATCGGTTATTTCAGTCATATTTTTTCTCACTTGCCTTTGATATACAGGAATATTAAAACTTAATGAGACAAAATACAAGGTAGCCCTCGGGTGCCAGCGCTAAAAATCCTCCAATTGATGAACTCTCTACATATGAGCGCCCTTTTTGATGAATTTAAAATGAGAAAAATTAAAATTAACCATTGACATCTTAAAGGCACGCTCGTAAACTACAACGTATAAACAGACAGAGAAAAGATAAGTAACTAGCTGAGTAATTATCAGAGAGCTGGTGGTTGGTGTGAACCAGTAATGAAACGCTATTGAAAATGGTCTTGGAGTCTAGCGAAGGCGAATGCAGTGCTTTAGTCTTCACCGGGAGTGCCCGTTATAGCACAGCGTATCGCGAACAATAGTTTCGCTGCACGTATTGAGTAGCTATGGATAACCATAACTAAAACTCGGGTGGTACCACGATTATTCGTCCCGTGAATCAGCAATGACGCTGATTCACGGGTTTTTTTATGTTTACAAATCTTTTGAGGGTAGGAATTTATATGTCAAATCTTGATCAACAACATGACGCACGCAAGAAAATTTATCTTTCTGCATTAGCTTTGGTTACCGCAAGTGCTGCGATTAACCTTTCAGTCGTTGGCATACAACAGGTTCACGCAGCCAGCAAGACTAAGACGGTGGTCATTGGATCAGTAACAAGTGATGCTGATATTTGGCGGCACATCGCCAAATCATCCGTTGCTAAACAGGCGCACCTCAAAATTAAAGTCAAAGAATTTACCGATGGTGCCACGCTAAACCTGGCAACTGCTGAAAGTAAAGTGGATGTCAATGCTTTCCAGTCATACGGTTATTTTGCCGCCTTTAATAAGGCGCATCCAAAGGAACAACTCGCCAATATTGGCCTAACCTACTTGGAACCGATGGGCATCTACTCTAAGAAGTACACGAAATTAAGCCAGATTCCTGACGGCGCAAAAATTGCCGTCGCTAAGGACTTAGCCGACGAAGCGCGTGGGTTACGCCTATTACAAGCCGCTGGTTTGATTACCTTAGACAAGGATTTTGGTGATTTGGATGGTTTGAATAAAATTAAATCAAATCCCCACCATTTCAAATTTTATGAAATTGATGACACGACTGGACCACGCGTGATTAAAGATGATTCCGTAGCCGCAGTTTTGATGTCAAACTCGATCTCACAATCAGGTGGCTACAATGTTCTCAAAGATGCTCTCTTCTATGAAAAGGTCGATGCCGATACAAAGGCCAACATCAACCTATTGGCAACTGCCAAAAAGGATGCCAATAACAAGACTTTCAAGAAATTAGTAAAGTTATACCATAACAAGAAAATTCAGAAGTACATCAAAAAGCAGTACCAGGGCACCAAGTTTGAAGTTAAAAAGCCCATTAGTTATGTAAGCACAGCCAAATAAAGGAGAAAACCATGGCAGAAGTTGAATCATTTACCCTTGACCACACTCAAGTAAAAGCCCCCTACGTTCGTTTAATTGAGGCTCAAAACGGACCACACGGTGGTAGGATCACTAATTATGATCTTCGTTTGACACAACCAAATGAAGTCGCCATTGAAACCAGTGGTATCCATACATTGGAACATTTATTTGCCAGTTTGGTGCGCGATGAACTAGATGGCATTATTGATATTTCACCATTTGGATGTCGGACTGGTTTCCATATCATCTCATGGGAACCCTATACACCCACCGAACTTGCGGAAACTTTGACACGTGTGTTGCGTAAAATTGCCACCACTGTGACTTGGGAAGATGTCCCTGCTACCACTATGGAAGAATGTGGTAACTATAAAGACCATTCACTACATTCAGCTCGTGAATGGGCCAAGATCGTTTTGGCCCAAGGATTGTCAGACGATCCGTTTGAACGCCACGTTGTTGAAGCTTAACTCGGAGGATTATTTTATGTCTAAAACTCATTTCCATTTTGATCATGTCGGTTCATACTTGCGTCCCAATGAACTGAAACAAGCCCGTGCCGATCTTGATGCTGGCAAAATTTCTGCTGCAGAACTACTGACCACCCAACATCAACTCGTTGATGACTTGGTAGATAATGAAGTTAAGTCTGGTTTACATGTTATCACTGATGGTGAATTTGGTCGTAGCTGGTGGCACCTGGATTTCTTATGGAATTTGAACGGTATTGAAGCTTATGATCAAGCCGCATCGTACGCCTTTCATGGTGCAAAAACTCGTGCGACGAATGTGCGCATTAACGGCAAGCTCTCAGCAAATTTTGATCACCCTTTCTTTAACGACTTCAGTTACTTAAAGAGTATTGCGCCAGATGGTGTCGAAGTGAAGACGACCATCCCGGCACCGACATTACTTTTCCGTGATGGTCGTTCAGACTTAGCCCTTAATTTTTATGACACTTGGGAAGATTATCTAACAGATTTGGCCAAGACATACCACGATACCTTGCAACACTACTACGATTTGGGGTCACGTTATGTACAACTTGATGATACTACCTGGGCCTTTTTGATCGCCAAGTTGAACGAATCAAAGGATGATCCCATCGCCCATGCCAAGTATGAAAAGATTGCGCAAGATGGTGTCTGGGTAATTAATGAGGCTCTGAAGGATTTGCCTGAAGATCTTCGCGTCGCAACCCATATTTGTCGCGGTAATTTTAAATCAACCTATCTATTTGAAGGAGGCTACGCGCCAGTGGCCAAGTATCTCGGGGCCCTCAACTATGATACCTTCTTCTTAGAATATGATGATGAGCGTTCCGGTGATTTTGCCCCACTAGCTGACATCTGGAACGGTCGCGAAAATGTTGAGCTGGTTCTTGGTCTCTTAACCTCTAAAAGTCCTGACTTAGAAACTGTTGAAGATGTGAAAGCCCGCATCGAAGCGGCCGCTCAAATTGTCCCCTTACAGAATTTAGGCATCTCAACACAATGTGGTTTTAGTTCTACTGAAGAAGGCAATGTCTTAACCATTGCGCAACAATGGGACAAACTAAAACGCGTTGGCGAGGTTGCTACCGCAGTTTGGGGTGATTAATCCAAGTCATCTATCAAATCGGTAGTATGCTTATTATTCAAAAAGCCATTCGTCATCTTAATTGATGACGAACGGCTTTTGATGCTTTAATAAGCTGTTAATTGGTTATGCTTTATTTTTAGCCCACTTGTTTCGGGTTATCGTATTAAATTGATCAATTGGTATCGCCTTGAATGCTCTTTTAGCCCGTCGTCGCACCAGACTTTCCATACCAAACATTAAATTAGCCGGCTTGACGTCTAAGCGATTATGATCAGCACCACCAATCTCGGCATAATTGACAGATTCAGTATTCGCAATTTGCAGTAACTCTGGCGTCGAATACTCTGCAGGATTCGATACAATTTTACCGTCGACGGTTTCACGCAAAACATTCCACTGGCTGATTGCCTTCCCATCTTTATTGAAGACGACCTCCACATGATAGCCTTCATCACCAATGAATTGATCTTTGATATTCAAGTCTTTGGTTTTCACGTCAATAGTTTCAAGTTCACCCTTAGAATAACGATTGTGCAAGCGTGGATTTGACTTACCAAATGGATAATGTATGATGCGGGTTTTTTCAAGCCACTTTTCGAATTGCTTACGTTCCGAACTAAATCGTCCGTTTTGCTGCGTTTGCTCATCTATAAAAATAAAGTCAATGATTGGCAGACTCAACCAATACCTCATTTGATGATCCCAAATATCATACAGACCACGCGTGGCATATTTTTCCTGTATCAATTGTACAAACTGATCGACAAACTGAAAATACACGATTAATTCAGCTTCACCTGCTGGAAAGCGAAATGTTTTATCCGCCACACGATAGAGCTGCATAAAATTAAACTGATCAATGCGTGCTCCAAGCAGTCTATAAAACATATTTAGCTTTGCATCGGTTGCCAGTTCAGCATCATCAAATAACATATGATTAAACAATTTTGAACCAATTCGATGCGCCGCTTCCCAACTATCCTCGATGATCGTCACGTTTTCCAGGATACTTTCTGCCTCAATATGTTGCATATATTCAGAAATGGCAAATTCAGACCAGCCCTCTTCACGAAGTGTTTGAACTTGCATTTCAAGTTGTTGTCGAGTTGAACTCATGATGTCACCTCAGTCTTCCTATTGTCCCTTCTATTTTAACGGGAATTCAATTTTGATGGGGTGAAAAGGACTGATTTTGCGCGTTTCTTAGCAATATTGTAAATAATTCTACCATGCATAAAAGTCTCCACATAGTTGCAGAGACTTAAGCGGTTTAAGAAGTGGTCACTGTCATCTTGTTTTTAGAAAAAATGTCCCAGCACCATCTTCACAGATGCTAGGATCTATAAAACGGTGTCGCGCTTTAAGCCTCTTTACTGAAGTTAAGCATTGCTTCAACTGCATTGAGATAGTAATCAATCGCATAAGGAAGCGCGCCATCATCAATGGTTAAGGTCGCTTGATGCAGCGCCGCGCCACCGTTTGAACCAATCAGTCCAAAAACAGCCGGCACATGCAACGTATAATGAGAGAAATCCTCGCCCACACTACTTGGTCGAACGGTTACTTGGTGCATCGTCGTGGGCATCTGCGCGCGAAAAGCCGCTGCAAGATTATTATCATTCACCGTGACGGGTGCTGGTGGATCCATCACCCAGACAATGGTCGCTTCAACACCATAACCAGATGCTAAATCCTCAACTAGGCGAACGAAACGCTCCTTGATACGCACCTGATCCGCATTGTTGAAGGTGCGGATGGTACCTTCAAACCAAGCTGTCGTGGGTAATACATTCCAAGTCGAACCACTCTCCACATGAGTCACGGATAGGACGTTCGCATTCATTGGGTCCACATTACGCGCGACAATTGTTTGTAAAGCAGAGATAATCCCACTAACTGCGACGATCGGATCAGCACCATTTTGTGGCATTGCTGCGTGGGATTCCAAACCAGTTAGGGTAACCTTGAAACGATCTACCCCAGCAAACACCACATCATTCAAGATAGCCACATCACCCACTGGCAAGTCTGGCATATTGTGAAAACCAGCGATTGCCTTAACATTGTCTAAGTATCCCTGCTCGATTAATTGTAAGGCACCGCCATTAACTTCCTCAGCCGGCTGGAAGAATAGCCGGACCCGTCCGCTCAATGACTGCTCCATCTGCTTTAAGGCGTAGGCAGCCCCGAGCAGGGAGGTCATATGTAAGTCGTGTCCACAAGCATGCATGACACCCTCGTTCACTGATGCAAATGAGAGCGCTGTTTGTTCTTGAATGGGTAAGGCATCAATGTCAGCTCGAATTGCAACAATTTCCGTTGCATCCTGGGGGCCAATTTCTGCAACTAGCCCTGTTTTCAGACCTGCCCGTGAATAATCGATGTCCCACTCATCTAGCTTTTGCGCGATAAATGCCGTGGTTTGATATTCAGCTAGCGAAAGTTCAGGGTGTTGATGAAGATAATGACGAATCTCAACAAGCTCATCTAATGTTAACTCACCCGCCATACTAGCCCTCCACGTATTGATTCAAAATTGTCTCTAATTCATGCAGGGGAGTGTAGCCGGTGATACGATTGACCACTTGACCATCTTTTTTGACTAACAATGTTGGAATCGCACGAATGTCAAGCGCCTCTGCCACAGCAGGGTTCTCATCAACATCAACCTTGGTAAAGTGCACCTTATCCATCTTCTCTGACAACACTTCAAGAACTGGTGATTGCATGCGACATGGACCACACCAAGTAGCCCAGAAATCAGTAATTGTGACACCATGATTAGTCTCTTGCATAAAATTTTTATCGGTAATTGGTTGTACAGCCATTGCTTTTTCCTCTAATTCTTTTTTAATATAAGTATAGTATACACGGGTTTGTACTTTTCTCAAAATGTAGCAAAAAGACGTTCAGCATATCTGCTAAACGTCTTTTCAAAAGGGGGGACTCCGAATGTCGGGCTCGAACCGACGACAGCACGATTAACAGTCGTGTGCTCTACCAACTGAGCTAATTCGGAATAATTATCTTTTAGTGATTTCTCACCACAAGATAATATTGTAGCTAATTCCATTTTGGATGTCAACATACATTAATCAATTCACTTATTATTAGTTCGTGATTAGTCTGACAACTATGGCTTTAACCATGATCAATCTAAATTACGTTGGCCGTCGACCAACACTTTACGTCGTTCATCTAACAGATCTTGGACAGTAGCAACTTCATCCACCGTCGCCAAGGAATTAATTAAGTCACGAACTTCTTCTAAATGTTCTGCCTTCATTACAGCTCACCTCACTTTATTTCGTATACTTAGTATACCCTATTTACTGGCCAAACACCGCATGTCAGCTAGTTGCTGAGCAACTTTTAACCAACAAAAAAGAGATATTAGTTATACAACTAATATCTCTTACTTTTATGCCAACTGGCGGGCTCGAACCGCCGACCCTCGGTTTACGATACCGATGCTCTGCCAGCTGAGCTAAGTTGGCAACAGACTCCGAATGTCGGGCTCGAACCGACGACAGCACGATTAACAGTCGTGTGCTCTACCAACTGAGCTAATTCGGAATAATGCATCGCGACGTCCTATCCTCGCAGGAAGCGATCCTCCAACTACTTTCGGCGCTACTGAGCTTAACTGCTGTGTTCGGTATGGGAACAGGTGTGACCTCAGTGCCATCATCACGACACGGTATTTAATTAGTGAGAGTTTAGTTCTCTCAAAACTGAATCATATCTCTGTAAATTGCATTGAACTTTGAAACCACGTTATCTGTTACTACTTGGTTAAGTCCTCGAACCATTAGTACTAGTCCGCTCCATGCTTCGCAGCACTTCCACTTCTAGCCTATCTACCTCATCATCTATAAGGGGTCTTACTTCATTTCTGAATGGGAAATCTCATCTCGAGGCGAGTTTCACACTTAGATGCTTTCAGCGTTTATCTCATCCGTACATAGCTACTCAGCGATGCTCCTGGCGGAACAACTGATACACCAGAGGTACGTCCACCCCGGTCCTCTCGTACTAAGGGCAGCTCCTCTCAAATTTCCTACGCCCGCGACGGATAGGGACCGAACTGTCTCACGACGTTCTGAACCCAGCTCGCGTACCGCTTTAATGGGCGAACAGCCCAACCCTTGGGACCGACTACAGCCCCAGGATGCGATGAGCCGACATCGAGGTGCCAAACCTCCCCGTCGATGTGGACTCTTGGGGGAGATGAGCCTGTTATCCCCAGGGTAGCTTTTGTCCGTTGAGCGATGGCCCTTCCATGCGGAACCACCGGATCACTAAGTCCTACTTTCGTACCTGCTCGACTGGTAAGTCTCACAGTCAAGCTCGCTTGTGCCTTTACACTCTGCGAATGATTTCCAACCATTCTGAGCGAACCTTTGAGCGCCTCCGTTACTTTTTAGGAGGCGACCGCCCCAGTCAAACTGCCTGCCAGACACTGTCTTCCACCACGCTGAGTGGTGTGAGTTAGAGTGATCATACAACGAGGGTAGTATCCCACCATTGCCTCCATCGAAACTAGCGTTCCGACTTCTACGGCTCCTACCTATCCTGTACAAGCTGCACAAGCACTCAATATCAAGCTACAGTAAAGCTCCATGGGGTCTTTCCGTCCTGTCGCGGGTAACCCGCATCTTCACGGGTATTTAAATTTCACCGAGTCTCTCGTTGAGACAGTGCCCAGATCGTTACGCCTTTCGTGCGGGTCGGAACTTACCCGACAAGGAATTTCGCTACCTTAGGACCGTTATAGTTACGGCCGCCGTTTACTGGGGCTTCAATTCGTACCTTCGCCGAAGCTAAGCACTCCTTTTAACCTTCCAGCACCGGGCAGGCGTCAGCCCCTATACGTCATCTTACGATTTTGCAGAAACCTGTGTTTTTGATAAACAGTCGCCTGGGCCTATTCACTGCGGCTCAGCTTGCGCTGAGCACCCCTTCTCCCGAAGTTACGGGGTCATTTTGCCGAGTTCCTTAACGAGAGTTCACTCGCACACCTTAGGATGCTCTCCTCGACTACCTGTGTCGGTTTGCGGTACGGGCAGGTAAATACTAACTAGAAGCTTTTCTTGGCAGCGTGACATCACAGACTTCCCTACTTTATTTCGGTCCCTATCATCACTTGTCCTATGAGGAATAAGCATTTAACTACTTCCAAGACTTGTGATTTAGCCCAGCATTTCCAGCCGCTGGGTTCTGTTAGCCTTCTGCGTCCCTCCATCGTTCAAACATATTCACCTGGTACAGGAATCTCAACCTGTTATCCATCGACTACGCCTCTCGGCCTCGCCTTAGGTCCCGACTAACCCTGGGAGGACGAGCCTTCCCCAGGAAACCTTAGTCATACGGTGGACAGGATTCTCACCTGTCTTTCGCTACTCATACCGGCATTCTCACTTGTAAGCGCTCCACCAGTCCTCACGGTCTGACTTCATCGCCCTTACAACGCTCTCCTATCGCGCCACTTACGTGGCACCCGCAGTTTCGGTAGTGTGTTTAGCCCCGGTACATTTTCGGCGCAGAATCACTCGACTAGTGAGCTATTACGCACTCTTTAAATGATGGCTGCTTCTGAGCCAACATCCTAGTTGTCTGTGCAACTCCACATCCTTTTCCACTTAACACACATTTAGGGACCTTAACTGGCGGTCTGGGCTGTTCCCCTTTCGACAATGGATCTTATCACTCACTGTCTGACTCCCGGACATACGTCATTGGCATTCGGAGTTTATCTTAATTTGGTAACCCGAGATGGGCCCCGCACCAAAACAGTGCTCTACCTCCAAGACGCTACATTCCGAGGCTAGCCCTAAAGCTATTTCGGAGAGAACCAGCTATCTCCAAGTTCGATTGGAATTTCACCGCTACCCACACCTCATCCTAGCATTTTTCAACATGCACAGGTTCGGGCCTCCAGTGCGTCTTACCACACCTTCACCCTGGACATGGGTAGGTCACCTGGTTTCGGGTCTACAACCACATACTATCTCGCCTATTTCAGACTCGCTTTCGCTTCGGCTCCGGTCTTTCCACCTTAACCTCGCATGGGATCGTAACTCGCCGGTTCATTCTACAAAAGGCACGCTATCACCCATTAACGGGCTCTAACTTCTTGTAGGCACATGGTTTCAGGAACTTTTTCACTCCCCTTCCGGGGTGCTTTTCACCTTTCCCTCACGGTACTGGTTCACTATCGGTCACTAGGTAGTATTTAGCCTTGGGAGATGGTCCTCCCAGATTCCGACCGGATTTCACGTGTCCGGCCGTACTCAGGATCCTGTACGGGAGATGGCTTGCTTTCGTTTACGGGGCTATCACCCTGTTTCGCGTGGCTTCCCAACCACTTCAACTAACAAACCATTTTGTAACTCCACAACGACAGTCCTACAACCCCAAGATGCAAGCATCTTGGTTTGGGCTCTTCCCGTTTCGCTCGCCGCTACTCAGGGAATCGATTTTTCTTTCTACTCCTGTTGCTAATGAGATGTTTCAGTTCACAACGTCTACCTTCAAACAGCCTATGTATTCAACTGCTGATAACTTGCATAACAAGTTGGGTTCCCCCATTCGGAAATCCCCGGATCAAAGCTTACTTACAGCTCCCCGAGGCATATCGGTGTTAGTCCCGTCCTTCATCGGCTCCTAGTGCCAAGGCATCCACCATGCGCCCTTAATAACTTAACCTATCAGCTTACGCTGATGATTCAAGTTCGAGTATGTGACCATAAAGGTCACTTGCGATTATTACTAATTAAAGTAATGAACTTGTTTTAAAACTCAAAAAAATAACGCGGTGTATTTCTCGGTTCAATTTAATTTAAATTGAAATTTAAAAATTTACATTAATATGATTCAGTTTTCAAAGAACTAATAAGTGGTCCACTCACGTGGGCCAATGGAGAATATCGGGATCGAACCGATGACCCCCTGCTTGCAAAGCAGGTGCTCTCCCAGCTGAGCTAATTCCCCATGGGATAATATATTGTGAGTGTAAGACACTCAAAACTGAATAACGTTTCAACGCTGTGTAGGTTTCCGATTTTCCTTAGAAAGGAGGTGATCCAGCCGCAGGTTCTCCTACGGCTACCTTGTTACGACTTCACCCTAATCATCTGTCCCACCTTAGGCGGCTGGCTCCTATAAAGGTTACCCCACCGACTTTGGGTGTTACAAACTCTCATGGTGTGACGGGCGGTGTGTACAAGACCCGGGAACGTATTCACCGCGGCGTGCTGATCCGCGATTACTAGCGATTCCGACTTCGTGTAGGCGAGTTGCAGCCTACAGTCCGAACTGAGACATACTTTAAGAGATTAGCGCACCCTCGCGGGTTGGCGACTCGTTGTATATGCCATTGTAGCACGTGTGTAGCCCAGGTCATAAGGGGCATGATGATTTGACGTCATCCCCGCCTTCCTCCGGTTTGTCACCGGCAGTCTCGCTAGAGTGCCCAACTGAATGCTGGCAACTAACAATAAGGGTTGCGCTCGTTGCGGGACTTAACCCAACATCTCACGACACGAGCTGACGACAACCATGCACCACCTGTCACTTTGTCCCCGAAGGGAAAGCTCCATCTCTGGAGTGGTCAAAGGATGTCAAGACCTGGTAAGGTTCTTCGCGTTGCTTCGAATTAAACCACATGCTCCACCGCTTGTGCGGGTCCCCGTCAATTCCTTTGAGTTTCAACCTTGCGGTCGTACTCCCCAGGCGGAGTGCTTAATGCGTTAGCTACGCCACTCAAGGGCGGAAACCCTCGAACAGCTAGCACTCATCGTTTACGGTGTGGACTACCAGGGTATCTAATCCTGTTTGCTACCCACACTTTCGAGCCTCAACGTCAGTTACAGTCCAGAAAGCCGCCTTCGCCACTGGTGTTCTTCCATATATCTACGCATTTCACCGCTACACATGGAGTTCCACTTTCCTCTACTGCACTCAAGTCATCCAGTTTCCAAAGCAATTCCTCAGTTGAGCTGAGGGCTTTCACTTCAGACTTAAATAACCGTCTGCGCTCGCTTTACGCCCAATAAATCCGGATAACGCTTGGGACATACGTATTACCGCGGCTGCTGGCACGTATTTAGCCGTCCCTTTCTGGTAAGATACCGTCACTACTTGAACAGTTACTCTCAAGTACATTCTTCTCTTACAACAGTGCTTTACGAGCCGAAACCCTTCATCACACACGCGGCGTTGCTCCATCAGGCTTGCGCCCATTGTGGAAGATTCCCTACTGCTGCCTCCCGTAGGAGTATGGGCCGTGTCTCAGTCCCATTGTGGCCGATCAGTCTCTCAACTCGGCTATGCATCATCGTCATGGTGAGCCATTACCTCACCATCTAACTAATGCACCGCGGGACCATCTCTTAGTGATAGCAGAACCATCTTTCAAATAAAAACCATGCGGTTTTTAGTGTTATACGGTATTAGCATCTGTTTCCAAATGTTATCCCCTGCTAAGAGGTAGGTTTCCCACGTGTTACTCACCCGTTCGCCACTCCTTGCATTGTTTTAAATCATATTGTGCAAGCACGCTATTCATTAAAACCACAAGGCGTTCGACTTGCATGTATTAGGCACGCCGCCAGCGTTCATCCTGAGCCAGGATCAAACTCTCAATTTGAAAGCTTGAGTATAACTCAATCTTTGTTGTGTTTAACCAATGTTAAACGAATTTACTAGCGAATTGACTTCGCAAATGTTTTTTTGCTTCAAATTCTAAAATTTGAAGACCCTACACATTTGATCATCGAAACGTTATTCAGTTTTCAATGTCCTACTTCGTTGCTTTTGACAACTTTTATATCTTACCAACATGTTAACTCAATGTCAACACTTTTTATTGATAAGTTTTGTATCAATCAAGTAAGCGTTTCCGTTACCAAATTTGGTACTTGAATAATATACCGCATCCCCCAAAGTTCGTCAACTACTTTGTTTCATTAATTTTTTCCGAACGATTTGTCGTGTCTGATCAGACCACCTAATAATCAAAAGAGGCCCTATAGCATCACGATATCAGCCCTCCAACAACATAAATTTATATCAAAATACAAATAAAGAGCATGCACAGAATCTGTACATGCTCTTTATAATCTCATTAACGCATTGTTGGGAACAACAAAACATCACGAATTGATGGCGCGTCAGTCAACAGCATTACTAGACGGTCAATACCGATTCCTAGACCACCAGTTGGGGGCATACCGTATTCCAAAGCCTCAATAAAGTCTTCATCAATACCTTCTGCTTCATCATTACCAGAAGCCGCTTCAGCTGCTTGCGCTTCAAACCGTTCCCGTTGATCAATGGGATCGTTTAGTTCAGTAAACGCATTTCCATATTCCTTACCTAGGATGAACAACTCAAAACGATCAGTAAACCGATCATTTTCGGCGTTCTTCTTAGCCAATGGTGAAACTTCGACTGGATGACCATACACAAAAGTAGGATTGATGATTGTATCCTCGACAAATTCTTCAAAGAATTCATTGATGATGTGTCCAACTCCCCAGAAAGGTTCAACCTTAATATGGTTTTCTTCCGCCAAAGCCTTTGCTTTTTCTAGGGTCATTGGTTGCCAGAAATCAATACCCGTTTGTTCTTTAATCAAATCGACCATGTGCTTGCGCGCAAACTTCTTACTCAAATCTACTTCGGTTCCTTGATAAGTGATTTTTAAATCGTCTGACACAACCGCTGTCGCAGCCTTAAAGATATTTTCCGTTTCCGTCATAACATCTTCAAAATCCCAATAGGCAGCATATGTTTCCATTGAAGTAAATTCAGGATTATGCATCGGATCCATACCTTCATTACGGAAGTTACGACCAATCTCATATACCTTTTCCATACCACCAACGATCAAACGCTTCAAATGCAATTCAAGGGCAATACGTAAAGCCATGTCCATGTCCATCGCATTATGATGGGTCAAGAAGGGCCGAGCTGCTGCCCCACCAGCATCATTTTGCAAAATGGGCGTTTCGACTTCAATAAACCCATCGGCATCCATATAAGCTCGAATCGCTGAAATGATTTTTGAACGCTTCACAAACCGATCATATGATTCATCATTTGTAATAAGGTCCAAGTAACGCTTACGGTAACGAATTTCCTTATCAGTCAAACCGTGGAACTTATCTGGTAATGGGCGCAATGCTTTTGACAAGTGCGTCAAAGATTCAACATTAATTGAAAGCTCACCCGCTTTAGTCTTCATCACCTTACCAGTAAAGCCAAGAATGTCACCCAAATCAGCCTTTTTCAGCCATTCATAGGCCTCTTCGCCAACAACAGGCTTTTGGACAAACACTTGAATTTGACCAGTACGATCCTTAATGTTAGCAAAAGTAATCTTTCCTGAACGGCGCTTAGTCATCATACGACCTGCAATCGTCACTTCGATTGCCGCTGCTTCTAAATCTTCAATCGTCTTTTCATCGTATGAAGCATGCAATGCTGCAGCCTCATGCGTGCGATCAAAACGGTGTCCAAACGGATCAATTCCTGCTTCACGCATTTCCGTCATCTTTTCGCGACGGGCGATCATTTGGTCATTCAATGACACTTCTTGCTCAGCCATGTTTAATCTTCCTCTTCTAAAATAGTTGTCTGTATAAGTTTACCAATATTTAGGCTTAGTTCAAGCCTTCAGCCGCTTTTTCACCGATAATCACTTGTAATTCAGAAGCGTCAAATTGAATGGCTTCTCCCGTAAACTTATCAACAATTTCGACACCGTGATCATCTTCCAGTAATTCTTGAAGTTGTTCCAAAGGTAAAGTCATCAACATACGTGCATACTCACGCTTTGTAATACTTGGAAACAAGTTAACCTCAGTCGTACTCAATACTTTGATGGCATCCCCAAACAGTGCTTTGACGATCGCGACTGGTCCATCACCCTTTGCAAGTAATACTGACATATCACCCAGATTCTTAGCTTGCTCATAAAACGCATCCAAAGCTTCCTTAGAAGCATCTGGCAGCGCAGAAACAATAAAGCCACCAGCGGACTTCACAGTACCATCTGGTTGTACATCTACTGAAACCACCACGACTGAATCAATTTGCTCTGACTTAATCATATAGTAAGTCAAATCGTCATCGATGCGCCCACTTAACAATTCAACTGACCCAGTATATTGTTCAACGTGGTTGCCACCCTCTTCACTGTAAGCATCCATTTGCTTAGTGACACTGACCATCCCATCATTACCGACAGCTGTAGCCACATCTTGACCACCCTTAGCATTTAGTGGCACTTGTACCCGCGGATTTTCGACATAACCGCGGACTTCACCAGTGGCACTGGCTTCGACGACGACCCGGCCAGCCGGACCTTTACCATCAATGACAACGGCCAAGCGTTCGTCTCCTTTTAAGACTGCGTTTGACACCAACAACGACGATAACAGTGCTCGTCCTAAAATTTCAGTACCCAATGTGGTTGCATCATGAAATTTATTGGCAACATTCATCAAGTCAGTTGCTTCAAGCGCAATCACACGGAAATTATTATCATTCGTAATTGTACGAATTAATGTATCTACCATGTTATCTCCCTTATCCGATTCAATGACGATTGCCATCAAGAATTCTTTATTCATTCTATCATGTTTAATTCATTCATGTCGTGATAGAAAAAACGGCATGTGAAACTCACATACCGTCCATTTACACCTAAATTAGTTTTATTCTGCAGTACCTTCGGCCGCGCGAATACTCTCGGCCAAACCTTGCATATCCTGATGATAATCACGGAACGCTTGATTTTGAATTGGTAAATGCAAATTGAAATCATCGAAAATTTGATAATTACCTTCCAAGTCACCAGCCGTGTAATCGAGCAGGTGACCACCAAATGTTCGATCATCTGAAATAAAATGCAAATGCCAGCCGGCAACGACCGCACCTTCATAGAGTGCTGGTG
Source organism: Weissella soli (assembly GCF_001761545.1). Classification (NCBI taxonomy): domain Bacteria; kingdom Bacillati; phylum Bacillota; class Bacilli; order Lactobacillales; family Lactobacillaceae; genus Weissella; species Weissella soli. Next base: position 1,486,765 of record NZ_CP017326.1, read on the forward strand.
AAAAGAATCCTAACAACGTACCATCAATCTCATCTGCTTCAAATTCAGGTTGATTGTCAGCGACTTCTGCCAAAGTCGGATAAGGTTCTTCTGACTTTGGGGCAATGCGAATTTTGACGTGCTTAAATGAACCGTGTAATTCAAACAAAGCAAATGTATTTTGAATCTGCTGCTCTTCAGCAAAACGATCTAACCCACCTTCATAGAGTGCTGGTAAAGTCATCGCAACTGCATTTTCATCGAAAAACGCCACTGTTGCAAAGGGGGTTGTCGTCGATAAATCAGTGATGTGATTGACTTTACCACTGGCCTCACCTTGGTAAACCTCACCATTGATGACAATCACTTCACCGTTCAATCCGGCCAGCGTACCGATACCAGTATCTCCGTGTTTTAAGACTTCGGCCCAGGTAATTGTGCCCGCGAACAGACCTTCCATTAACATTCCTAAAGTACCATGTTGATAAACTGTTGCCATTTTGCCATCTCTTTCTTGATACGATATGTACTAAAAGCAGTGTCACCACTGCTTTTTTGATCTACTTTAACCGATTTCAGCAACCATGCTTTCAGCCAAGTCAATATTGTGTGAATAATCCACTGGAATATCCACGACAACAGGACCTTCCGTTGCAAAAGCCTCGTCCAAAACTGCATTTAATTGGTCTGGCGTTTCAACACGCAACCCCTTGGCACCCATTGACTCAGCATACTTAACAACATCAATTGGCGCCAACTTTACGCCAGCGTGTGAGCCATATTTCTTTTCTTCTTGGAACTTAACCATGTCATAGTAATGATCATCATTCCAGACGATTGAAACTATGTTCAAGCCCAACGCAACCGCCGTTGCAAGTTCTTGACCTGAATAGAAGAATCCACCGTCACCGGAAACCGAAACCGACTTGGCATTAGGACGTACTAAGGCAGCTGCCATGGCCCATGGCAATCCAACGCCCAGCGTTTGCATGCCGTTTGACAGCAAGAAGTGACGGGGCTTGTATGAACGGAAATGACGAGCCATCCAAATGTAGTGTGATCCAATGTCATTGGAAACAGTCATGTCATCAGTGACATGATCTTGCAACGCCTTGATAATCGCCAATGGATGGTTCAACCCTGGTGCTGGTTGGAAATCAGGCTCATCGGCTGCTTTCAACTCTGCTAAAAATTGATCCAAAATTGCTTGTGATTCAGGCTTAATTTCATAGCCGGCAATCTCAGCTTGCAAATAGGTTAGGGTTTCTGCCAAATTACCAATCAACTGACGTTCAGGTGCAAAATTATTATCAATCTGAGCGGCCGCCGTGTCCAAAGCTACGATACGCAAGTTCTTTTCTGCATTCCAATTACGAGGCTCATATTCAATCGCATCATACCCTAAAGTAATGACCAAATCTGATTGCTTTAACAAACGGTCTCCAACTTGATTACGGAATAAGCCGATACGGCCAAAGAAAGCCTTATCTTCTAAATCACGACCAATGGCCCCGACTCCTTGAAATGTCTCAACAACTGGTAAGTTGGTTTCGTGGAGCAATGTGTTCAAAGCAGCTACTGATTCATCATCAGAACCACGTTGCCCAACTAGGATAACTGGTAACTTAGCGGCTTTAATTTGTTCAGCCAACCACTTAATATCCTGCAATGAAGCCGCCCCCATCCGTGGATCCTCGGCCTTTGGTAGCGCTTGTGCTCCTTCAGGCATCTCCGCATCATCTACGTCTTGTGGAATTGAGACAAATGAAGCCCCTTTTTTCCCATCTTGAGCGGCCACAAAAGCATTCGCCAAAATTTCAGAAAGGTTGTTCTCATCTTGTACTTCAACCGCATATTTTGTAATTGACTCAAACAATGCGACGGACTTGGTTGATTGATGTGTCAACCGGTAAAGATCTTTACGGGGGACTTGGCCACCCAACGCAACGACTGGGTCACCCTCGGCTGTAGCAGTCATTAGACCGGTTGCCAAGTTACCCACTCCAGGTCCAGAGGTCGCAATCACCACCCCAGGCTGCCGGGTGATGCGCGCAAATCCTTGTGCCATGAAGGCCGCATTTTGCTCGTGGCGCGTAACAATTAGCTTGGGTGACTTTTGATCTGCTGCTGGTAATTCCAATCGTTCAAACAACCGATCAATTTTCGCACCAGGCACACCAAAAACATAATTAACGCCATGGTTATTCAATGAGTCAACAATAATGTCAGCTCCAAACTTCTTCTTAGCCATTTTTTACGCTTCCTTTTCTTATATTAATGCCTTTGATATTACCATAATTTAATGCGTGTTTGTAAAATAAAAGTCGACTTGATCAAGATATACAGCACTTTTGTTCACTAACTAGCAAAAAAAGTGAGTAGACCAATGCAGTCTACTCACTATCTATTTTTTACTTATCTGAATGCGGTTCGAGCACTTCTGCCTTACCAGATTCACGATGACCTTCAACTGATTCAGCAACCTTACGATTTGCTTCTTCAAGTGCTTGATCATAAGTCATTGGATCTGAGGCATAATCTCCCGTTCGACTATCCTTTGGCATTTCACCAGTTTCAAACAAACTTAAGATTTGCTTCTCATCCAACGTCTCGTACTTCAACAAGGCTTGCGCAATGGCTTCGTGCTTATCAGCATACTCTACGATGATATCATGCGCCTTTTGATGACCTTCAGTCGTCAAACGACGAACTTCTTCATCAATCAAATGGGCGGTTTGATCTGAGTATGCTGGTGATTCACCATATTGACGACCTAAGAATGGTTGACCACCACCCTCAAGCTGTACCATACCAAGCTTGTCAGACATTCCATACTCAGTAACCATTGAACGGGCAATGCCAGTAGCTTGCTCAAAGTCGTTTGAAGCGCCTGATGATTGTTGGTTGAAAACAATTTCTTCCGCCGCACGACCACCCATCAAACCAGCGATTTGATCCATGGCGTCCGTTTTGTTCATCAGCATTTGATCCTCACGTGGCAACATGATGGCATAACCACCCGCACGACCACGCGGTACGATCGTAACTTTATGCACAACGCGCGCATCATTTAATACCAGACCAACGATGGCATGACCAGCTTCGTGATAAGCAACTGTCTTACGTTCCTTTTCAGAAACGACCCGATCACGCTTAGCAGGTCCAGCAATCACGCGATCTTCTGCCTCATCAACGTCAACGGCTTCAATGGCAGACTTGTTTTGACGTGCAGCCAACAAAGCTGCTTCATTCAACAAGTTAGCTAAATCAGCACCAACAAAGCCAGGTGTTTGCTTAGCAATTTCTTTCAAATCCACATCAGCAGCCAAAGGCTTGTTTTTAGCATGGACATTCAAGATAGCTTCACGACCCTTAACGTCAGGACGACCAACCAAAATCTTGCGATCAAAACGACCTGGACGGAGCAAGGCTGGATCCAAAACATCGGCACGGTTAGTAGCTGCCATCACAATGACACTTTCATTACCTTCGAAACCATCCATTTCAACCAACATCTGGTTCAAAGTTTGCTCACGTTCATCATGACCACCACCCATGCCGGCGCCACGTTGGCGACCAACAGCATCAATTTCATCAATAAAGATGATTGATGGCGCAGTTTTCTTAGCGTTTTCAAACAAATCACGAACACGTGATGCTCCAACACCGACGAACATTTCGACGAAATCAGAACCTGAAATTGAGTAGAATGGTACGCCAGCTTCACCAGCAACGGCGCGGGCAAGCAAGGTCTTACCAGTTCCTGGAGGTCCTTCAAGAAGGACACCCTTTGGAATTTTAGCACCTAACTTAGTGAACTTGGCTGGATCCTTTAAGAATTCGACCACTTCGACCAATTCTTGCTTTTCTTCTTCCGCACCAGCAACATCACCAAAACGAATCTTGTTATCTTCAGGATTAGATGGTTTAGCCTTTGATTTACCAAAGCCCATCATGCCCCCAGCACCGTTACCGCCACCGTTACGCATGCCACCCATCATCAAGTAGAAGAATCCAATCATCAATAACACTGGTACCAATGTCACAAGGACACTACCCCACATATTTGATGATTCAGGCTTCGTTGTGATGTCAGTATTAGTCTTCGCTGCAGCTGTTTGAATCTCTTCAACTACTGGATCATTAGACAATACTTGTGTGGTAAATGTTGTTACCTTTGTCGTTTTTGAACCAGAAATCTTAGCTAACAAGTCTTCACTTGAAGAGTCAGATGTCTGAGCCTTACGATATGTTCCCGTAATGTCATATACTCCGGCACCCGGTTGAATTTCGATTGATTTAATTTGCTTGTCCTTCATCTGAGTAATAAATTCAGAAGTTGTGACTTTCTTGACGCTCGTAGATTGTGTCGGTCCAGCGAACCAATACACTAATCCTAAAATCGCCAAAATCACAATCACGTAGAACAAGCTATTGCGCACGAAATTATTCCCGTTGCCGCCATTACCATTCGGACGATTGTTCATCTATTCCTCCTACCGGACATGTCTTGAAGCAGACTATACTAGATCCCTACAATCTAGCCTAGTTCCTTCAATAAATGGCCTTGTTAATTAAGCCATTTGCAATCTTGCACATGCACTCAATGTATCCTATTATATCAAATTTTGCTCACATTAATACCAAACTAAGCATTAGTGTTCTGGTGTAATATCCACAACATCTTGATGCTCTGGGGCGTATACTTCAAGCTTCAAGACACCAACATATGGCAAGTTGCGATACAAGTCCTTATAGTCCAGACCATAACCCACCACAAATTCCTTTGGCACATCGAAACCAATGTAATCAACATTAGCCTCAACCACACGACCATCCTTCTTATCTAAAAGGCTAGCCACCTTAACACTCTTAGCACCACGCTCCATCAACATATCAAGCATAAAGCGAAGTGAACGACCAGTGTCCACGATATCTTCCATAATGATGATATCACGTCCCTTAATATCAGATGTAATATCTGTCACCAGCTTGACTTCACCTGAACTAGCCACGCCACCATTGTAGCTTGATACGTTAATAAATTCGACTTCTGAATATTGCATGTGACGCATGACGTCAACCGTCCACAACGCTGCTCCCTTGAGAACGGAAAGGATGATTGGCGTACGTCCCTCATAGTCACGAGCCAATTCCTCGCCGATACGTTTAGCTGCTGCGGCAATATCTTCAGCGCTATACAATACGCGTTCAATATCATTATTCATGTCCCATTGGCTCATGTTAAATTTCTCCTTCAATATATACACAAAGTTAAGTTTAGCATGAAATGCATCGTTTATTAAGTCATTATTAATAATGTTTAACGAATAAATGACTTTTTTCACGCACAAGTTGCAACCCAGCTTCCAGATTAACCGTCCCTTGTGCGACACTCCTATTTTGCATGAGTTGAATCACTTGTTGTAACTGCCGGTCTTTCACTACATAAACGTGCTGCTTTTCCAACCAACTTTGCAAAATCAACAACACTTGGTTTTCTGGTTGCTGCCAGTCAAATTGTCCCGCGTCGATTTCGACCATCCCCCGCGAGATTCCTTGTTGGGCTAATGCAATCATCCCGGTTAATTGATCAGCAGAATCAATAATATGATCACTCACTGCTGAATTGATTTGCCGCATTTCAGGCAAAATCACTCGCCGAATGCGATTACGCGCATAATGCAGATCGGCATTCGTACTATCTTCAATCCAATGCGTAATTGGTTGGGCAACAATGTTTGGCAGTTCATGCTTTGCCAACTGGAGCAGTGGTCGGACAATCGTCAACCCATTCCACGTTATCGTTGGTGTCATCCCAGCTAACTGGGCCAAACGACTGCCTCTAATTAATTTAAACAAGATGGTTTCTGCCTGATCGTCACGATGATGGGCCGTAATAACCTTACTTGCTTTCCATAGGTCTGCATAGCGTTGCAAGATTTCATACCGTCGCTCCCGCGCAAGGCCTTCCACCCCACTCGTTGGTACCTCATCCCAATCCATCTGGGCCATCATAATATTTTCAAAGCGTTGGCCATGTGTCGCAAGCCAATCCGCAACAAATGCCTCTTCCATATCGGCATCCGAACGTAGTCCATGATTGATGTACACCAAGCTGACCCGTGGCTGCAAATCAACTGGTAAGCTACCATCCGTCAACCAAGTTGCTAGATGCAATGAATCATAGCCACCAGAAAACGCGACAACCACATGATCAGACGCTGAAAAAAGTTGGTTTTCACGGATATATTTAATCAACTTAAGCGCAATCTGATTAACTTTCATCTGCTGCTTCCTTTACAAAATCACTAGGGATCATACCCGTGTCTCACCAATACCATCATTAATTTACAAAAAACTGCCGAAGCAATTACGCCTCAGCAGTTTTTTAGTCGCTTGAAGAATCAGTGATGTTAAAGACGGTCTCACCATTCTTTGTATACATGTAACGCTGACGAATCAACTTTTCCACGTAATCATCATCCTTCAAATTCTGTTTTTCTTGCTTTAGCTGAGCATTTTCTTTCTTCACCTTAGCCAAAACCTTCTGCTGCTGACGAACACTCGCCTGTGCCTCATGTAATTTCGGAACCTGTAAGCCAACGGCAAGCACGCCCAATACAAACGCAACAGCCATCACGATGATAACCCTACGGTGGCGGCGCTTGTAAACACGACGTTCATACTTAGCTCGTGGTGCATCATAACTTTCGACGATTTCGTCATTGATATTCACAATGTTATTAGGTCGTTTAGCCATAATACACCCCCTTCTGCCCTTTACTTTTCCTACTTTACGCCAAAAACAAGGTGGGTCGAGTTTTTTAAAAAGCTCTTAACTTTTTTATATAAAAAAGTAACGATGCGTTATAAAAAATGCTAAAACCAAAGCTTTTTCCCAATTAAATACCGTGACTAACCGTAGCCAGCACCGATATTATTCTGGATCATCGGCATAATTGGTCTCGTAAGTTTCACTCACGATACTATACATGTGTTCAGCGGCTTCCTTTTTAGTCGTTTCAACAATGCGTTCAATCTTAACTACCAATGTCTTATTACCAAAACGAATTGTCAGATCATCCCCAACTTTAACATCCGCCGATGACTTCGCCGTCTTACCATTAATATCAATACGCCCTTGGTCAGAAATTTCCTTAGCAATCGTGCGTCGTTTGATCAAACGTGAAACCTTCAAATACTTATCTAATCGCATTATTTTCCTCTTTCAACTAACAGCTGGTAGATTTGATCACCTTTAGGTAATAATAACCACTCTGCCGGTGTCAATAATTCAAACTTCACTAATAAGGTGACAAACACCCCACCACCCGCAAAAGTACCTAGCAGGGTGGTTACTAGACTGGCCATGCGTGAAGTTCCCAGTAACCAGTCACCTAAGCTTGTTCCAATTATAGCAAAAATTATCAACATCACGAGGCTTATTACCACTTTAGTTACCCAGGTGCCAGGCAAAGCGCCGCGCCAGCTCAGATTAGGCATACGATAGATCGTGTACACCATAAGCGGCAAAATTGCGATAATTGTGGCGATACTGGCACCGGCAACACCCCACCAGGCAACTAAATCACTGTTCAGTAGATATTTGATAACTAGTGCCATCCCAATCCAAAACATCAAACCACGGGTACGATCAACACTTTGTAAAACACTGCTTAATAATAAAATGATCGTCGCAGGTAAAATTAATACGACATACCACGCTAAGGCGATACTTCCCTCACGCGAGCTAAATAACATCTGATTCATTTGTGGCATAATAGCAATCATACCGCACATCGTGGCACTGGCGACGAGCACCGTTACCCGTAATGCACTTCGAAAATCATGCTGGAACTCATGGTCTTGCTGGCGTAGATGATAGGTCCGTAACGCCGGTAGTAATGATGCACTGACGCTGGTTGCTAACACCATCCCCAACTGTAACATTGGTTGACCACGATCATACACTCCTTTAAGTGCCTCCGCTGTCTCAACTGAGAGCCCCTGTGCCACTAAGGCTACCTTCAAGGTCATTGAATCCATTAATTGTAACAATACCAATAACATTGCTAGTAATGTTATTAGCCCACCTTCACGGAAAAAACGGCGTCCTAATTGCCACCAGCTAGGCAACTGATCTACTTTACCAATTTTCCCTGACCAGATTGCAACCAACACTCGCCACAATAAAACAATGGCAAAAACAGCCGCAATTGGCGCACCAGCCATAGCCCAGGCACCCATTTTATAAACCGACCAGTGCCCTTGGACTGCAACTAGAGCTATCGTGAGGATGACGATAACGCGAATTACTTGCTCCACTACCTGTGACAGCGCCGTGGGAAGCATATTCAAATAACCTTGTGAATACCCCCGACTAATCGATAGCAATGGCATACACAAGTACAGCCAAGCCACCGCTTGAATCACTGGTGCTAAACGTTTGTCACCACCAAGCAATCCAGCCATGGGCGTTGCGCCAAAGAAAAGCAAGGCAAACATAAGTATCCCAACAATACCAAAAATAATGAAAAGCCGGCGTGCGACCGCTTTGGCATGCACTTCATCAGGTTGTTCGATAATAATTTTCGAAACAAAGACCGGCCACCCGCTCAGGGCCAGCACGACCGCAATCCCATATAACGGATAAACTTGTTGATAGACATAAAATCCTGTATTACCAACAATATTTTGAAATGGCACCCGGTAGATTGCACTGAACAATTTCGCGATAAATCCCGAAAGCGCTAAAATACCAGTCCCGGCCATCACATTATGCGTCACCTTCATCGGTCTCTTCCTCCGCTGGCACAAAGCTTGCTACAAATGTCTGTACCCCATTTAACCAAGTATCAACCGTCATTTTAGGCTGGATCACTAAATCAATCTGCACCGGACTGGCACTCACCGCGGAACCACGTAACCCCGATGGCTTTAAGGCCGCTAACCAATCAACATCAGCTAATTGCGCCTTTTCGGCAAACTTAACATGCAATAAGGCGGGTATTTTGAAATCCTGCTTAATACTAATGATATTAGCCCGATCCGCGAGACTCTTTATATATGAAACAACTAATAAGCGGTTGACTTCGGCGGGTAACTCACCAAAGCGATCGATCATATCAGCCGCTAATGCATCAAATTCTGCCGGCTTAGTTGCTTTACGGATTTGTTGATACAAATCAATCTTTTGCGGTCCGGCTGGGACATAATCACTTGGCAAATAAGCTTCAACTTGCAAATCAAGTTCAGCATCGGTGAGCATCTGACGCTTGGTCTTACCCTGCTTCAGAGCGACCGCTTCTTGCAGCATCTTCGTGTACAAGTCATATCCAACTGAATTAATGAAGCCATGTTGTGACTGCCCTAATAAATCACCTGCGCCACGAATAGAAAGATCGCGCATCGCAATTTTGAAACCTGAGCCAAGCTCAGTGAAATCACGAATTGCCGACAGCCTTTTTTCACTTTCCTCACTGAGTGACCTATTTCCTGGATACATAAAGTAAGCATACGCAATATTATTCGAACGGCCGACCCGACCACGGAGCTGATATAGCTGCGCCAGTCCCATGTGGTCGGCATTTTCAACCAACAAGGTATTCGCATTTGGGATATCGACACCAGTCTCGATAATCGTGGTGGTCACCAACACATCGTATTCGCCGTTAATAAAGTCAACCAAAACACCTTCTAATTGCACTTCAGACATTTGTCCATGCACATAGCCCACCCGTGCTTCTGGCACCAATGATTCGACATAGCTCACGACTTGTTCCATATCCTCTACACGGTTATGCAAATAGTACGTTTGACCACCACGGGCCATTTCGCGTTCGATTGCAGTGGCAATTGCGCGACCGTTTTGTTCAATCACATATGTTTGAATTGGGTAACGATTAGCTGGGGGGGTTTCAATGACTGATAAGTCACGCGCCCCGACCATCGCCATATTCAATGTGCGTGGAATCGGTGTTGCTGTCAGAGTTAAAACATCAACTTCCGTTTGGAGCTGTTTCAAACGCTCTTTATGTTTGACACCAAAGCGTTGCTCCTCATCAATAATCAATAGCCCAAGATCGGCAAATTCGATACCCTTACCAAGTAATTTATGTGTTCCCACAACAAAATCTACTTGATGATTCTTCAAATCTGCCAGAATTTGTTTCGTTTGTTTGGCCGTTTGGAAACGGGATAGCATCGCAATACGCACCCCGAAATCGGCAAACCGTGCCACCATTGAGTCATAATGCTGTTGCGCCAAGATCGTCGTGGGAACCAAAATTGCAACCTGTTTATTTTCATGCACGGCTTTGAAAGCGGCGCGAAAAGCTACTTCTGTTTTACCAAACCCGACATCCCCCACCAACAAACGATCCATGGGTTGCCTTTTCTCCATATCAGCTTTAATCTCGGCCGTTGACCGAATCTGATCAGGCGTCTCGGGATAAGGAAAAGCCTCCTCAAATTGACGAATAGTGTCATCATCTGGCGCATACGCATATCCTTGGCGCATTTCACGTTCTGCATATAGTTGAATCAATTCATCCGCAATGTCTGCAACCTTTTTGGCCACCTTGGCACGTGTTCGAGCCCATTGTGGACTACCCAACTTATTGATTTTCGGCGCCTTTTCAGCGGCACCAACATATTTTTGGACCAAATCTAGCTGTGTCACTGGAATGAAGATTTTAGCACCCTCTTGGTATGAAATCGTGATGTAGTCTTGCTTCACACCACGATGATCAATCGTTTGCATGCCTTCATACACACCAATACCATGATTAACATGGACGACGTAATCACCCGGATTCAATTCATTGTAACTACGCAACCGTTCCGCGTTACTCAACAACTGACGTCGCGGTGCTTTCTTGCGCACCTGCTGGAATAATTCATGCTCCGTGAGCACCACTAAATTTAATGCGGGCAATTCAAACCCCGCACTGAGCTGCATGGTTGTGATTTGCGTACGGCCGACAACCAATTGATCTGTGGATACCGTATTTACTTTGATACTAAAGTCGCTAAATGTCGCCGTGAGTTTTTCAGTCCGTTCAACCGTATTAGCTAAAAAGACCACCGTTTGATTTTGCGTCTGCCAACGTTGTACTTCACCTTTTAACAATGGTATCTGACCGAAGAATTGTTGCGTTGGTCGCACCACGACATTCGTAATACTCGTTTGCCGTAAATTACCAATCCCTCGTTGAAGAGGTGAAGCCACGATACTAGCATGCGCATCGGTGCGTGCTAGCTCAGTAATTTTCACCCCCAAGTCCATCGTATCCAACACAGTCGCTTCTTCTAGATGGCGACTCCACCACTCGCCGTTATCTAACTCGGCTTGTGCTGCATTCTCCAACATACGAGGATAATCATCATAGACAACCACACCATGTTCTGGTAAATAATCCAGTAATGTCGCGGGGTTAGCGTACAACAAGTGTAAATAGCTGCGAATTTCCGGCAGTAATTGACCTTCTGCTAACAAATTTAGCATTGGGGTAAAAGCTTCTGTTAAATGGCGCTTGGCAGCCCCCTCAAGCTTGTCCCGACGCACTGTCATTGCCTGTTCCAAACGTAACACCGCGCCGTCAATCTCAGCTGGATCGAGCACTAAATCAGTGACTGGTAAAATTTCCAATTCATCCAACTCTGCCAAACTATGCTGGTCACTAGCATCAAAAAAGCGCATCGTGTCCAAATCCGTATCAAAGAAGTCTAACCGTACTGGATTTTCTTGATTCAACGGATAAATATCAAAAATTGACCCACGTAATGCATACTCACCCGGATTTTCGACTGCATCCCTGCGTTCGTAGCCCATTTTCTGGATCATTCGTTGCAAAGCTGTTAAATCATATTGCTGATCAAAGGTGATTTTTAACGTTGCCGCAGCAAACGAATTTACTGGTGGCAGATAACGTTGTACGCCCGCAAAACTAGTAATCACAATGGCTTGCGAATCGGTTAGCAACCGATGTAGCGCCTCCACCCGTAGCAAACGGGTTTCAAGTGATGACACTGAAATCTCAGCACCAATCGTTTCTTCGGCGGGGAAAATTGACACATGGGTCTCGCCCACTAAGCCAGCGATATCCTCGGCTAATTGATCCGCATGAAATTGACTATCCGTGACAACCACCATTGGATATGTGCTTTCTCGTTGCACAGCGGCATAATACGCTGCACGAGCTGGCCCAGTGATACCTGTTAATACGTGACGTCCACCGGTTCGAACAGCTTGCGCTAATTGTTGTAATTCAGTATTTGCTTGTAAAAGTCCAACTAAATCCACCTTATTCTCCTTAATTAAACTTATTCATAAGCGTAGGCATATCATCACCTTGCGCTAACGCCTTAATAATCTCAATTGATTGATCGATTCCCTGCATAATCACCGGTTGCTCATCAGCTGAAAATTTTCCTAAGACAAAATTCACAACCGCCTGTTGTTCATGCTTAGGGTGTGCGATACCAAACTTAAGCCGATTAAATGTCTGGGTATTTAGGTGTTGCGCGATTGACTTGATACCATTGTGACCGCCAGCTGAACCTTTCGCGCGTAGACGTAATTTACCTAGATCCATGTCCATATCATCTTGAATAATCAACAGATCGGCCAAATCCAAATCATAGTAAGCAACCAAAGGGCCCACCGCACGACCAGAATCATTCATATAGGTAGTTGGTTTCACAAGTAATACCTTTTCGGTACCGAGATACAAATCAGCTACAAAAGCATTATGAGGGCCATCTTGTTTAAAACTCACCCCGTACTGCTCAGCTAATGCGTCAACCACCATGAAACCAATATTGTGACGTGTTTCATGATACTTCCTGCCAATATTGCCTAAGCCAACAATCATCTTCATTTTTATATTCTCCTGTATACGCAGAAATGGGGTTGAACCCGTATAGTCCACCCCGCTCACGTTCGATTTAACTAAATATATTTTACCGCCTTCATAGAGGCAATGCACGTAAAATCTTAAAGCATTCCTATCTGAATTCAACTATACTTTAGGTAATAGATGGTCCAGGAGGAGTTTTGATGGCTACAACAACTACACGCCGACAGAAAAGACAACGCGATCCTGATAAAGGCACTGCTTTTTTGATGTCGTTTCTACTATTCTTTGTGGGTGTGGCGCTGGCAAGTAGCGCCATTGCCATTACAACCGTTTTCAACCGTGATTATACATCACGTATTATGACTCAACCAACACAAACTAAACAGTTCCAAAA